>JACCVZ010000018.1 GCA_013697905.1 Nocardioidaceae bacterium | reverse complement strand
GCGACTCGAAGAGGGTGTGTAGCGCAAAGTAGACCGCAAGGTTGGCGATGACACCGACAACTGCGGCGGTGATTCCGGTCAGCGCTGCGGACAGATGGGCATTGTCCCGTAGCCGCTCGACGTACGGCGCCCCGAGGAAGATGAACAGGAAGCAGGGGACGAACGTCACCCACGTCGTCAGCAGGGCGCCGAGAAGCGCGGCCGCCCAGGGGTTGATCGAGCCGGGGTCGCGGTAGGCGCCGAGAAACGCCACGAACTGCACGACCATGATGAGTGGGCCGGGTGTCGTCTCGGCAAGCCCGAGGCCGCGCACCATCTCGCCGGGGGCCAGCCAATGGTATACGTCAACGGCCTGCACGGCGACGAAGGCCAGCACGGCGTACGCGCCGCCGAACGTCACGAGCGCCGTGCCGGCGAAGAACACGCCTTGGTCGACGAAAACGCTGTCGCGCCCGAACAGCAGCGCGACGACGCTGACCGGCGCAAGCCACAACACCAACCCGCCCAGCACGATGACGAGGTTGCGGCGCAGGCTGGCGGTGCCGTGGTGCAGCGCGTCGTCCGCGATCAGTGGGGGTGGGCCGGGGTCGGTCTCCTCCTTCACCGTGGTCGAGGTCGGCCACCACCGCTCGAGCAGCCACCCCGCTCCGGCCGCTGCCCCGATGACGAGCGGGAACGCCAGATGGAACACGGCCAAGGCGAGGAAGGACGTGACCGCGATCAGCACCAACCCTGGGTGCGAGAGCGCACGACCCCCGATACGCCAGACCGCCTGGACGACGATCGCCAGTACGGCAGGACTCAAGCCGGCGAAGATCGCCGCGACGAGGCCGGTATCGCCGTACGCGACGTAGAGGCCGGCCAGCACGAGCAGCGCGACTGCACCAGGCAGCACGAACAGAACCCCTGCGATGAGGCCGCCGCGCACACCGTTCAGCAGCCAGCCTGTGTAGATCGCGAGCTGCTGCGCCTCCGGCCCGGGCAGCAGCATGCAGAAGTTGAGAGCATGGAGGAAGCGTCGCTGGCCGATCCACCGCAGCTCGTCGACGAGGGTGCGCTGCATGACCGCGATCTGGCCGGCCGGGCCGCCGAACGTCTGCAGCGAGATCTTGAACCAGGTCCGGGTCGCCTCGCCCAAAGGTATGACGTCGCGCTCCTGCGACCCCAGCAGGGAGCCCCACCGGAGTATGCGCCGCACAGGTCCTTCTTCCATAGTGAATAACTTTACTTACTCATGTTTGGCACGGCGAGATTCTCCCGTCCTCACCACACCGTAGTGTGGCGGGCGTGAATGACAGGCTGGTGTGGATCGACTGCGAGATGACCGGGCTCGACATCGAGGCGGACGCGCTGATCGAGGTCGCCGCCCTCGTCACGGACTTCGAGCTCAACGTGCTCGGCGCCGGTGTCGACATCGTGATCAAGCCCCCGCCCGGCGCGATCGACCAGATGGTTGACGTCGTCCAGGCGATGCACCTCTCCTCCGGTCTGCTCGCCGAGCTCGACCTGGGAGTCGATCTCGCGACCGCCGAGAACGCCGTCCTCGAATATGTCCGCGCGTACGTACCCGAGGCGCGCAAGGCTCCCCTGGCCGGCAACACCGTCGGCACCGACCGGTTGTTCCTGAGCCGGGACATGCCCACGCTCGACCAGCACCTGCACTACCGGATCGTTGACGTCTCCTCGATCAAAGAGCTCGCCCGCCGCTGGTACCCGCGGGCATACTTCGCCAGCCCACCCAAGGGCGGCAACCACCGCGCCCTGGCCGACATCCAGGAGAGCATCGAGGAGCTGCGCTACTACCGTGCGGCCGTGTTCGTCCAGCCTCCTGGTCCCGACTCCGAGACGGCACAACTCATCGCCACGCAGTACGGCGGCTCGCTCACCTCGCCGCCCGTGATACCGGCCGATCCCAGTTCCTGAACAGGGCGTCTCAGCCGCTACACTTCATCTTCGCCGCTACAGCCACGCGAGGGTTGCAGCGTGCCACGGTGGGTGTAGCTCAGCTGGTAGAGCGCTGCGTTGTGGTCGCAGATGTCGCGGGTTCAAGTCCCGTCACTCACCCCAAGGCCCTCCTGCGGAAATGCAGGTGGGCGCTGTCCCAGGCGCGAGAGCGAACGCTTTCGTATTCGCGTGCCTCAGCGTTCGGCGCTCGCTGCACGGCGGTCGGGGAGACCCCCGAGCTCTTCCAGATCGGCGCCAGCCTTTCCCACGGTGATGCGCTGATCGCTGGTATCGGCCACATCGGCCCAGGAAACGAACGTCACCTGGCCGGTGAGCGCCCTGACGACCCTCCGGATGACTAGTGGGCCGACGTCACGTTTCGTACTCGAGCAGGCGCATGTGTCGGCGGTTGACGACGCGGCTGCCTTGACGACAAGGTCGACTCGATCGACGACAACGCCGACTCGGAGTCGGTCACGACGACGTCGGTGTAGGGCCACCACGCGTTGCCGTTGACCTGGGTCGACACCGCCAATTGAAGCGTCTCGATCTCGGACACGGCCGACCCTGCTGAGCGCGATGCCTGGCTACGCATGCCAACTTCCGTCGTGGTCGGCCCCGCGCACCACCACGAGCAGCATGACGAGCAACAGCGCAACCCGGCGGATCACGAACCAGCCCGGCCGCGAAGGATTGGTGTGCCGGATAGTGGTGTGCCGGGAAGTACTGGTCGGCGAATCGATGAGCCGGCCCCACGATCCAGGATGACTTCTCCCCTCGAACCGCCTCGCACACTGCTCGGCCGCGGCTCCTGGCGGGAGTCCGCCCGGGTTGCGACATCCTCCCGCATGGACGTCACCTGCGTGGACGTCTTCGGCCTGGGATTGCTCGCCGCGATCGGATCACGGTCTCGCTGCTCATCGGTGAGCTCGCGTTCGGCGCCGGCACGGCTCGAGACGAATCGGTGAAGGTCGGCGTCCTCACCGGCTCGGTGCTTGCGGCGCAGTTGGCCTCGGTGGTACGTCGGTTCCGCAATCGGGAGTACCGGCGGATCCGCGCTCTCGAGTCGGAGGACGCCAACGCCAACGACATCCCCGACGTGTACGAGCGTTGAGCCGCAAAGCCGACGGCTAGACCGCGAAGACCTGGCTGTCGTCGGCGAACGACTTGAACTCCATCGCGTTGCCGGCCGGGTCGAGTAGGAACATCGTCCACTGCTCACCGGGCTGACCCTGGAACCGCAGATAGGGCTCGATCACGAATGTCGCGCCGGCGGCGCGCAGCCGGTTGGCAAGGGCGTGGAACTCGTCGACCTCCAGGATCAGTCCGAAGTGCGGCACGGGGACGTCGTGGCCGTCAACCGGGTTGTTCACGGTCGCGGGTCGGGTCGCCGTCAGGTGCGTGACGAACTGATGGCCCCGCAGGTTCCAGTCGATCCAGGTGTCGGAGCTGCGGCACCGCTCGCACCCGATCACCTCGCCGAAGAACCTGCCGGCGGCCTCCAGGTCGTCGACGGGGACGGCGAGATGGAAGCGAGGGAGGTGGTCGCTGTGTGGTCCCATGCGGGTGCTCCTTGCTGCTCGGGTGTCTGCCTGCCGATTCGATCACAACCGCCTGTGCCGGCGTACGCCGGCCGAGCCCGGCGTGTGAGGAGGCGGCGGAGGGGTACCCGTCAGCCATGACAACTTCTCCGAGCGAACCCGTCGAGAACGATCAGAGCGGGAACGACGACGCAGACACGATCCACGACAACAGCACCGGCGACAGCCAGGAGGGTTCGGGCGGTCCTGGCATCCAGGACAGTGACCTTCCTGATGACCTTCAGCCCACCGAGGACAACCCCCTCGCGGTCAGCCCCGATGAAGGGTCCGGCGGCCAGGGCGGCACGGACGCCAGCGGTGGCGGTCCACTCGAGGACTCAGGCGACGACGGTGCCGACCAGCCGACCAACGACCCGACCGGCGGCACCCCGCTCTGACATACCTGCTTGCCACACGGGGCGTGCGAGTCTCACCTGGTAGGACTCGTTGGCGGAGCGCTTCCCGCTCTTCGGATGACGGCACAATGACCGACGACACCGACCGGTCGGCGGCAAACCCCTCCAGCCGGACTCTTTCCCCACGACCGTTGGCCGGGTCGCTGGGCGGCTCGGCCGGCACCTGACATGCTCAGGGCGGGCGGACGTCGCCCCACGAGCCGTTGGGGAGGCAGTGTGCAGCAGGCGTACGACGTCGTGGTCGTCGGTGGCGGCCACAACGCACTGGTGGCGGCGACGTACCTGGCGCGCGCCGGGCTGAGCACGTGCGTGCTCGAACGCCTTGGGCACACCGGTGGTGCGGCGATCAGCGCTCGCGCGTTCCCGGGCCTCGACGTCCGGATGTCGTGTTACTCCTACCTCGTGTCGCTGCTGCCGCAGCAGATCATTGACGACCTCGCACTCGACCTCGAGCTGCGCTCGCGGTCCACGGCGTCGTACACGCCGACGTGGCGCGACGGCGTGAGCACCGGTCTGCTGGTCGAGCGACGGGCGAGCGCCGCGACCGCCGACTCGTTCCGCCAGCTCACAGGTGGAGACGGCGAATACGCTGCCTGGCAAGGCTTCTACGCCGAGGTCGAGCAGGCTGCCAAGGTGCTGGCACGCTCGCTCACTCAGCCATTGCTGTCGGCGACCACCGTGTCTGAGCAGCTCGGCGCCCGCACCTGGGACTGGTTGGTGCAGCGCCCGATCGGCGAGGAGATCGACCGGCGGTTCGCCGACGACACCGTGCGGGGCATCGTCGCCACCGATGCGCTGATCGGGACGTTCGCGTCGGTGTACGACGAGACCCTGGTGCAGAACCGATGCTTCCTCTACCACCTGATCGGCAACGGGACCGGCGAGTGGCGGGTGCCGGTCGGCGGCATGGGGGCGGTGACGGACGCCCTTCGGCGCGCGGCGGAGCAGGTCGGTGCGCACATCGAGACCGACGCGGAGGTCACCCGGGTTGAGGCCGCGGGCGACGCCGCCGAGACGACGTTTATGTCGAACGACGTCGAACATGTGGTCGACTCTCGCTACGTGCTCAGCGGCGTCGCGCCGGCGGTACTCGACGCGCTCATGGGTTGGGAGAGCGGCGGGCCCAAGCCGGAGGGCAGCCAGCTCAAGATCAACCTGCTGCTGAGCCGGCTGCCCCGGTGGAAGGCGGGTCTGAACCCCGCGGTGGCGTTCGCCGGCACCCTGCACGTCGCCGAGGACTACAGCCAGCTGGAGGCGGCGTACGCCGACGCGGCTGTCGGGCGGCTACCCGACCCGCTGCCAGGGGAGCTCTACTGCCACTCGCTGACCGATGCCTCGATCCTGTCCCCCGAGCTGGCGACCAAGGGCTACCAGACGCTGACGTACTTCGGTGTGCACACTCCAGCAGGGCTGTTCGCGGGCGACGACGGAACCCTTGTTCAGACAGCGGTCGACCGGGCGCTCGACGCGCTCGACCAGCACCTGGAGGAGTCGATCCGCGACTGTGTGGCGACCGATGTCAATGGTCAACCCTGCTTGGAGGTGAAGACGCCCCTCGACATCGAGGCGGCGCTCAACATGCCAGGCGGCCACATCTTCCACGGCGACTTGCAGTGGCCGTGGCTGGACGCTGACACCCCGGCCGCGACACCGGCAGAGCGTTGGGGTGTCGACGCCGGCGCTGACAACGTGCTGCTGTGCGGCAGCGGTGCCCGTCGCGGCGGCGCCGTCAGCGGCA
This sequence comes from Nocardioidaceae bacterium, assembly GCA_013697905.1. Classification (GTDB taxonomy): domain Bacteria; phylum Actinomycetota; class Actinomycetes; order Propionibacteriales; family Nocardioidaceae; genus JACDHG01. Next base: position 58 of record JACCVZ010000018.1, on the reverse strand, counting down.
TCGGCGGCCACAACGCGGCGATGGCCGTGCTCGAGCTCGAGCAGGGCTGACGGCAGAT
>JACCVZ010000013.1 GCA_013697905.1 Nocardioidaceae bacterium | reverse complement strand
TTTTCAGCGCCGGAGGGACTCTCAAGGTCAGCGAGACGCAGCGTACCGACGCGCGCGAGATCGCTGCGTTCGCCTCACCGAAGGGCACCCTCGACTGCATCGCCGCCTTCGGCTTGACCGACTTCCGTGACGACGTCGCCAAGGTGAGCGTGCCGACGCTGGTCATCCACGGGGACTCAGACGCGATCGTCCCGTTTGAGGTCAGCGGCAAGCGCTCCGCCGAGCTCATCCCCGGAGCCACCCTCGTCGTCGTCGAGGGCGGCCCACACGGCATCAACGCCAGCCATGCAGAGCAGTTCAACAGCGCTTTGCTGCAGTTCCTCGCCAGCTGAGCGTTGGCACCAACCGGACGTGCGGCAGCGAGGGCAGGTCGTTCTCGCTGCCGTCACGCCTGCGAGAATCACGTCGTGACCCCAGCTGCTGACGTGAGCGTCCGCCTCGCCTGGGCAGATGACGTCACGGCGGTGGCCGATGTGCAGCTGCGATCGTGGCGTGAGCGGTACGCCGGCGTACTGCCCGCCGATCTGCTGGCATCCCTGCCTGCCGAGCAGTTCGAGACCGGCTGGCGGCACGCGATCTCGCGCCCGAAGCAGGCAAGGCAGCGCGTGCTGGTAGCGCTCGAGCGGGCGACCCTGCGGGGGTTCACGGCCACCGCGCCCAGCACGGACGCCGACGCCGACCCCGGCCGCGACGGCGAGGTCACGGAGCTCGTCGTCGACCCGGCGCACCGGCGGGCCGGTCACGGCTCACGGCTGCTGCACGCCGCCGTGGACACCCTGCGGTCGGACGGGTTCGGCCGCGCAGTGTGGTGGGTCAACGCTGACGGTGCCGAGCTGCGGACGTTTTTGGTCGACCAGGGCTGGGCGCCCGACGGAGCCCACCGCGAGCTCGACCTGCACGGCGACGGGTCCGTCGTCGTCAAGCAGGTCCGGTTGCACACCAACCTCACCCCCGAGGACTGACCGCACCCTCGGCCTGTTGGGACGCTCCCCTAGTCTCGACTGATGCCCCGGCTCGCCGACACCCCCGCACGCCGGGAGCTGATGGTGGACTCGCTCGGCGTGGGCGTGGCCACCGGCGCGTACGGCGCGTCGTTCGGCGCGATCGCGGTGACGTCGGGCTTCAGCGTGTGGCAGACCTGCGCGCTGAGCCTGCTGGTGTTCACCGGCGCCTCGCAGTTCGCGCTCGTAGGCGTCGTGGCTTCCGGCGGTGCACCGCTGTCCGGAGCCGTGACCGCACTGATGCTCGGCAGCCGCAACACCCTCTACGGACTGAAGGTGGCGTCGTTGCTGCGGGTCCGCGGCGTACGACGATTGGTGTCTGCCCAGCTGCTCATCGACGAGTCGACGGCGATGACACTCAAGCCCGCAGACCGCCGAGACGCGCCGCTCGGGTTCTTCACCACCGGGATCGCCGTCTTCGTGCTCTGGAACCTCGCGACGGCGGTCGGCGCACTGGCAGGTGACGTGATCGGCGACCCGGCGACATATGGGCTCGACGCCGCGGTACCGGCCGCGTTTCTTGCCTTGGTCTGGCCGCAGCTGACGAATCTGAACGCGCGGATGACGGCGCTGGCAGCTGCGGCGCTGGCGTTGGTGCTGGTGCCGTCAGCGCGACCCGGCGTGCCCGTCATCGCAGCAGCCGGGGTCGCGTTGGTGTCGGGTGTGCTGGCGTCACGCCGATCCCGGCCCGCTGACCCCGCTCGCTGTAAGACCGGAGGTGAGCGCTGATGTGGACGGCGGTGATCGTGTCGGCGCTCGGCTGTTACCTGCTCAAACTGGCCGGGCTCTCCGTCCCAAGCACAGTGCTCGACCGGCCCGTCGTACGCCGCATCGCCGACCTGATCCCGGTGGCGTTGCTCGGGGCGCTGGTCGCGGTGCAGACGTTCTCGACTGTCCAGGACCTCACCGTGGACGCACGGTTGGCGGGCGTCGGCGCCGGCTTCGTCGCACTGTTGCTCAAGGCACCCTTCTTGGTGGTAGTCGCAGTTGCGGCCGTGGCCACGGCGCTGCTTCGGCTCGCCACCGGCTGACCCGGGCAACAGGCCCCACGCGAAACCGCCTCAGCCCAACACCGGTCGCTCAGACCGCCCGGCGTGCCTCAAGCGGTGTTCGGTCAGGCCTCCGTGTCGAGCCCGAGCGCAGACTCGAGGCCGACCGTGAGGCCGGGGTGACCGACGACGTACCGAACCGCGGCGACTAGCCCCGTCATGGCGGCCACCCGGTCGGGCATGTCGTGTCGGATCGTGAGTGTCTCGCCTGCGTTGCCGAGCAGCACTTCCTGATGAGCGACCAGTCCTCGGGCCCGGATGCTGTGGACCGGTATCCCTTCGACGGTAGCGCCGCGGGCACCGAGCTCGTCGTCACTTGTGGCGTCGGGGATAGCTGGGCTGCCCGCCTGCGCGCGCGCGGAGGCGATGAGCTGCGCGGTGCGAATCGACGTGCCAGACGGAGCGTCCAGCTTGGTGGGGTGGTGCAGCTCCACGATCTCCACCGACTCGAAGAAGCGCGCCGCCTGGGCCGCGAACCGCATCATCAGCACAGCGCCGATGGAGAGGTTCGGCACGACGAGCACGCCGACGTGGTCGCCATGTGGCGAATCCGTTGAGAGCCAGCCTGCCACCGTGTCGAGCCGGTCCTGAGTGAACCCCGACGTACCCGCCACCACGTCGATGCCCTGCGCGACGCACCACGACACGTGGTCCATGACGGCACCGGGATGGGTGAAGTCAACAGCGACATCGACGTGAGCCAGCTCGTCGACCGAGTTGTCCTCGGTGACCGTTGCGGCAAGCTGCATTCCGTCGGCGGCCTCAACGGCCTCGCAGGCGAGCGTCCCCATTTTGCCCGCGGCGCCGATCACGCCCACCTGGATCATGCGCCGAGCCTAGCCACAACCGTGGGGACCGTGTCATCCCGCGTGGACCACGTCATTCCCGGAGTCGACATGGCAAACATCCTGTCCCGACGGCACGTCTGCCATGTTCACAAGCCAGTCATCTGCTTTGTTCACATGGCAAGGGCTGTGGCGGTCCAGCGGGGAAGTCAGCGGGTGGTGCGGGTGGTGCGGGTTGCGCGGGTGAGGGCGGTGGCGGGACCGAGGACGGCCAGCGTCGGTCGAGGGGTGAGAACCTGCTGCGCCACCTCGTGCACGTCGTCGAGGGTGACGGCGTCGATGTGGGCAAGTGACTCGTCGATGCTCATCAATCCCCCCGGGACGAGCTCAGCCTTGCCGATCCGAGTCATCCGGGCGCCGGCATCTTCAAGCCCCATCACCAGCGTGCCACGAAGCTGGCCCTTGCCGCGCTCGAGTTCCTCCAGGGTGATACCGGCCGACGACGCCTTGGCCAGCTCGTCTGAGCAGATTCCGAGGACATCGCGGATCTTGTCAGGCATGCATCCACCGGCCACGGCGAAGTAGCCGCTGTCGACATACTGCGATGTGAACGAGTAGATGGTGTAGGCCAGCCCGCGCCGCTCACGCACCTCCTGGAACAGCCGGCTCGACGTACCGCCGCCGATGACGCCGTTCAGGACGCCGAGAGCGAATCGCCGTGAATCGTTGCGGGGGTACGCCGGGGTGCCGAGCACGAAGCTCGCCAGCTCGGTCGGCCGCTTGACGAGTGCGGTCCCCCCGGACGTGTGTGCGGCGCTGCTGCTGGTGCGCACCGGTGCCGGGCCCCGGGACGGTTCACCAAGGGCGTCAGCGCGCTCGAACGCACGCCGAACCAGCCGCACCACCGTGGCGTGGTTGACGTTGCCAGCCGCGGTGAAGACGAGGTTGTCGGCCGTGTAGCGGCGCCGGTAGTAACCGAAGATCTGACGGCGGGTCAGGGCTTTGATGGACCCGACGCTGCCGGTGATGGATCGCCCGAGCGCGCTGTCGCCGTACATCGCCGACACGAAGGCGTTGTGGACGACGTCGTCGGGGTCGTCGTCGTGCATCGCGATCTCTTCGAGAATCACGCTGCGCTCACTCTCGACCTCGTTCGCCGGAATGAGCGATGACGTGACCATGTCGCAGAGCACGTCGATGGCGAGTGGCATATCGGCGTCGAGCACCCGTGCGTGGTAGCACGTGAATTCCTTGCCGGTGAAGGCGTTGAGCTCACCGCCGACTGCGTCGAGCTGCGAGGAGATGTCCAGAGCCGTACGTCGACCGGTGCCCTTGAAGAGCAGATGCTCCAGGAAGTGCGTGGCGCCGTCCAGGGAGCGACTCTCGTCACGAGAGCCGATCCCCGTCCAGAGGCCGAGCGCAGCCGAACGAGCGCCCGGCATCGCCTCGGTGACGACCCGCAGCCCACCGGGCAGCACGGTGCGGCGGACGACGGAGCCGACGGCTCCACCGTTCGCACCCTCACCGTGCTCCTTCAGCAAGGTGCGGGTCGACCCCAACGGCTGCTCGGTCGCCGGCAGATGAGCCACGACGCGTCAGGCGTTGACGGTCTCGTCTGCCGACTCGGGCTCCTCGACCACCGGCGCCAGCGACAGCTTGCCGCGGTCATCGATCTCCTGGATCTCGACCTGGAGCTTCTGACCGACGGAGACGACGTCGTCGACGTTCTCGACGCGCTTGCCGCCCGCGAGGGAGCGCAGCTTCGAGATGTGCAGCAGACCGTCCTTGCCAGGCAAGAGCGAGATGAACGCACCGAAGTTCGTCGTCTTCACGACCGTGCCGAGGTAGCGCTCGCCGATCTCGGGCATCTGCGGGTTGGCGATCGCGTTGATCGTCGCTCGCGCTGCCTCCGCAGCCTCGCCGTTGTCGGCACCCACATAGATGGTGCCGTCGTCCTCGATGCTGATCTGGGCACCGGTGTCGTCCTGGATCTGGTTGATGACCTTGCCCTTGGGCCCGATCACCTCACCGATCTTGTCCACCGGCACCTTCATCGTCAGGATGCGCGGCGCCGTCGGAGCCATCTCGTCAGGGGCGTCGATGGCCTCGGCCATCACGTCCAAAATGGTCATCCGCGCGTCACGCGCCTGACTGAGCGCCGCACCCAAGATCTCCGCGGGGATGCCGTCTAGCTTGGTGTCGAGCTGCAGGGCCGTAACGAAGTCACGCGTGCCGGCGACCTTGAAGTCCATGTCGCCGAAGGCGTCCTCGGCACCGAGGATGTCGGTCAGCGTGACGTACTTCTGCTCACCGTCGACCTCACCGGTGATGAGGCCCATCGCGATGCCGCCGACGGGCGCGCGCAACGGCACACCCGCGTTGAGCAGTGCCATGGTCGACGCACACACCGAACCCATCGAGGTGGAGCCGTTAGACCCGAGGGCCTCGGACACCTGGCGGATGGCGTAGGGAAACTCCTCGCGCGCCGGCAGCATGGGCAGCAGAGCGCGCCCGGCCAGAGCGCCGTGGCCGATCTCTCGACGCTTCGGCGACCCGACCCGACCGGTCTCACCGGTGGAGTACGGCGGGAAGTTGTAGTTGTGCATGTAGCGACGACTCTTCTCCGGAGAGAGGGTGTCGAGCTTCTGCTCCAGCGACAGCATGTTCAGCGTGGTGATGCCGAGGATCTGGGTCTCGCCGCGCTCGAACAGCGCCGATCCGTGAACGCGGGGCACGACGCCGACCTCGGCCGAGAGCGTCCTGATGTCGGTAAGCCCACGGCCGTCGATGCGGACGCCGTCTGCGAGCACCCGCTGGCGTACGAGCTTCTTGGTCAGCGCCCGGAACGCGGCGCCAATCTCCTTCTCTCGACCCTCGAAGTCGCCGCCGAGCTTCTCGAGCACCACAGTCTTGATCTCGTCGAGGCGGCTCTCGCGCTCCTGCTTGGCTGAGATCGTCAGCGCCGAGGCGAGGTCACTGGTTGCGGAGTCCTCGACGGCGGCGTATGCGTCGTCTTGGTAGTCGAGGAAGCGCGGGAACTCGGTGACGGGCTTGGCCGCCACGTCGGCAAGCTGCTGCTGTGCCTCACACAGCTGCTTGATGAAGGTCTTCGATGCTTCGAGGCCATCGGCCACGACATCTTCGGTCGGTGCCTGGGCGCCGGCGCGCACCTTCTCCCAGGTGCCGAGCGTCGACTCTGCCTCGACCATCATGATGGCAACGTCGCCGGTCTCGGTGACACGGCCGGCCACGACCATGTCGAAGACCGAGTCCTCGGTCTGGCTGTGGTTGGGGAAGGCGACCCACTGGTCCTCGATGAGGGCCACCCGGACCGCACCGATCGGGCCGCTGAACGGGAGCCCTGACAGCTGTGTGGAAAGTGAGGCCGCGTTGATGGCTAGCACGTCATACGGCGTGTCGGGGTGCAGAGCCATCACGGTGATCACCACCTGCACCTCGTTGCGGATGCCGGACACGAACGACGGGCGCAGCGGCCGGTCGATCAGGCGGCAGGTGAGGATGGCGTCCTCGGACGGACGGCCCTCGCGGCGGAAGAACGAACCGGGAATGCGCCCGGCGGCGTACATCCGCTCCTCGACGTCGACCGTCAGCGGGAAGAAGTCGAATTGGTCCTTGGGGTGCTTGCCGGCAGTCGTGGCCGACAACAGCATGGTCTCGTCGTCGAGGAAGGCGACGGCGGAGCCGGCGGCCTGGCGGGCGAGGTGCCCTGTCTCGAAGCGGATGGTGCGGCTTCCGTGAGCACCGTTGTCGATCACGGTCTCTACGGCTTGCGGTTCGGATCCCGTCATGGGAGTCCTTTCTCGAACGTGTGACGTCACATATGGACGGCGCAGCAAGGCACCGGGTGACCTTTGCGGCTGTTGCCGCGACGGTGTCGTCCCTGTGTCGAGGCCGGTCATCGATCGAGGCTTGCGGGCGGCGGCCGGTCGATTGACCTGACCGGCGTCCCGAGAGCCACTACCGAGGACCGGCGTGCTTGCGGCGCGTGCGTCAGCGTGACGTCACTGATGGCGGTGCCCCCCGAGTGGGAGCACCCGTCTGTCTTTGCTCTATTCAGTTGTGGATGCCGGCCCGCCGCCCGGTCGACGTATGCCGGAGGGGCTGGTGCGGGCCGGAAAAAAATGCCGAAGAGCGGCCACTCCGAGGGGAGGACCGCTCCAGCAAGGCTATCGGCGAAGGCCGAGACGCTCGATCACGCTTCGGTAGCGTGCGATCTCGGTCTTCTGCAAGTAGTTGAGGAGGCGACGGCGCTGGCCGACGAGCAGCAGCAGACCACGACGGCTGTGGTGGTCGTGCTTGTGCTCCTTCAGGTGCTCGGTCAGGCCGGAGATGCGCTTGGTGAGCAGAGCCACCTGCACCTCGGGGGAACCCGTGTCACCGTCTCCGGTGGCGTACTCGTCGATGATCTGTTTCTTCGTTGTGGCGTCAAGTGGCACGCGATCTCCCTCAGGGCTTCGTTGCGCGGCGCGCCGGGGCCTGTTCACCCGGGCACTCTGGACTCCGCGGCCGTCACACGGCACCTGCCAGCGTATCAGCGCCACCCTGCCGTCTCCCAATCCTCGACCGCGCATCCTGCGCTCCACACCGACGGGCGGGAGGAAGTGAGCAGCCATATTGAACGACAGGCGGACCGGGAGCATTGTGGGAAGCATGGCCCTCCAGCTCAAGACCTACCTCGCAGCGTCCCACGACAAGCTCCGGTTCGAGCCCACCGCCAAGCGCGTACGCGGCATGGTCGACGGCCATACCGTCGTCGACTCCATCCGCGCCAGCCTGGTGTGGGAGCCCCGTCGGGTGGTGCCGGAGTACGCCGTCCCTGCCGCGGATGTCGTCGGATTGCAGCCGAGATTCACCCCTGTCGAGACGACCGTGCCAGCCGGCAGTGGTCCGCTCTATCCCGACACTCCGTTTGCCGCCCACACCGCGCACGGTGAGGTCGTCGGCCTGGCAGGTAGCGGGAGGACGACACTCGACCAGGCAGGTTTCCGCCTCGCCGAGTCGCCGCTCGACGGTTACGTCGTCCTCGACTTCACCGCCTTCGACTCGTGGCTCGAGGAGGAGGAGCCGGTGCTGGGCCATCCCCGCGACCCGTTCCACCGTGTCGACGTGCGGGCAAGCACCCGCGCCATCGACATCCGGCTGAAGGGCGCGGAGCTGGCGCGGTCCTCCAGTCCACGGCTGGCATTCGAGACGAACATGGCAGTGCGCTTCTACCTGCCGCGCGAGGACGTGCGGATGGAGCGCCTCACGCCCAGTGACACACGCAGCGTGTGCCCCTACAAGGGCGAGGCGTCGTATTTCTCCCTTGACCCGAGAGGGCCAGAGACCGCGGACGTCGCCGGTTCCGCCCAGGGTCGCGACATCGCCTGGACGTACAACGCCCCGCTGCCCGATGCGGTCGCCCTCGCTGGGCTCATCTGCTTCTACGACGAGAAGGTCGACGTGACGCTTGACGGTGTGAGGTTGAACCGCCCGCTGACGCCGTCTCTCTGAGCCGTCCTTGCGGACAACTCCGGATCGCCAGCAATCGACTCTGAAACGGCCAGATGGTGATTGTTCCCCACCGTTTGCGGTTTCGGCAGACCGGAGAGGTTCGCACTCACGGCCCAACCCCCCGCTCCAGACCGCGCGGTTACCGGGTCATCATTCACTGAGAGCGATCGGCCTACCGACGTCTGGGTTTGAAGCGTTGGTGGCGGATGGGTTGTTGGTGGGGGTCGATGCGGGTCGGGGGGATGATCTCGGGGGTGCCGTCGGCGGCCATGGCGACCAACCATTCGCCGCCATGGACGAGGTGGTGGTGGAAGCTG
>JACCVZ010000012.1 GCA_013697905.1 Nocardioidaceae bacterium | reverse complement strand
GCGTGGCGCTGGGCGGGATCGCAGCCGCGTTCTTGACGCAGGCGCTCGACGTACGCCTCGTCGCACACGTCGTGTCGATCGGTGCGGCGGCGGCACCGCGAGGTGTCGTCCCCACTCCCGACCAGGTCGGCGCGCTCGACGCCGACCCGGTCCGTTGCCTCGACCGCGACGCCAGTGTGGCGATGATCGCCGAGATCGACCAGGCACACCGCGATGGCGACACGTTGGGCGGCGTCGTCGAGGTCGTCGCCTATGGACTGCCGCCGGGGCTCGGTTCGCACGTCCATTGGGATCGCCGGCTCGACTCGCGGCTGGCAGCTGCCTTGATGGGGATCCAGGCGATCAAGGGGGTCGAGATCGGTGACGGCTTCGACGTCGCCCGCGGCCCGGGGTCGAAGGCCCACGACGAGATCGAGAAAGGCCCGGACGGCATCCGGCGTACGTCAGGCCGCTCCGGTGGCACCGAAGGCGGCATGTCCACCGGTGAGGCGCTTCGGGTCCGGGCCGCCATGAAACCGATCGCGACGATCCCCCGCGCCTTGCGCACCGTCGACACGGAGACCGGCGAGGCGGCGGTCGCGCACCACCAGCGGTCCGACGTCTGCGCAGTGCCGGCGGCGGCTGTCGTGGCCGAGGCGATGGTCGCGCTCGTCCTGGCGGAGGCTGCGCTGGAGAAATTCGGCGGCGACTCGGTAGGCGAGAGCCGTCGCAACCGAGACGGGTATCTGACGGCGATGAGGCTGCGATGAGCGGTGATGAGGTTGCGAAGAGCCTCCAGGACTCCCCGGCCACCGGGCCGCGGCTGGTCATCGTCGGTCCTCCCGGTGCGGGCAAGACGACGGTCGGTTCGTTGCTGGCGCAGCGGTGGTGCGTCGCCTTCCGCGACACCGACGCCGACATCGAGAAGCAGGCAGGCAAGCCGATCCGTGACATCTTCGTCGACGACGGAGAGTCCGCGTTCCGGACCCTGGAGATCGCTGTCGTCCGCTCGGCGCTGGATGGCCACGCCGGCGTCCTCGCGCTCGGTGGCGGTGCGGTGATGAACACGGACACCCGCGACGCGCTGTCTCGCCAACGCGTCGTCTTCCTCGACGTCGGCCTCGCCGCCGCCGCCGCACGCGTCGGACTCGGCACCACCCGGCCGCTGCTGCTCGGCAACGTCCGCAGCCAGCTCAAGGCCCTGCTCGACGGACGCCGTCCGCTCTACCGTGACGTGGCCACCGTCAGCGTGATCACCGACGGGCTCACCGTCGGCGAGGTGGCGGACGCGGTGGAGAAGGTGTTCGACGGCTCGGCAGCGCCATGACCGCACCCACCCGTATCCAGGTGCACGCCGCCGCGCCGTACGACGTCGTGATCGGCCACGGTCTGCGGGCCGAGCTTCCCGGGCTGCTCGGCGCCGACGCACTCCGGGTCGCCCTCATCCATCCCCACGCCCTGTCCGGCCTGGCCGCAGCAGTCGGCGACGACCTCACGGCTACCGGCTACGACGTCCACGCCATCGAGGTCCCGAACGCCGAAGGCGCCAAGACGGCCGAGATCGCGGCGAAATGCTGGCAGCGGCTCGGCGAGGCAGGCTTCACCCGCTCCGACGCCGTCGTCGGCATCGGGGGAGGGGCCACCACCGACCTGGCTGGCTTCGTCGCCGCGACGTTCCTGCGCGGGCTCACGGTGGTGCACCTGCCGACCACCCTGCTCGGCATGGTCGATGCAGCCGTCGGCGGGAAGACCGGCATCAACACCGCCGAGGGCAAGAACCTCGTCGGTGCGTTCCACGAACCCGCTGGCGTGCTCTGCGACCTCGAGGTGCTGGAGTCGCTCGACCACGACGAGGTCGTCAGCGGCCTGGCCGAGGTGGTCAAGTGCGGCTTCATCGCCGACGCGCGCATCATCGAGCTCGTCGAGGCCAACGTGGACGAGGCGACGGCGACGACGTCAGACCGGTGTCGTGAGCTCGTCGAGCGTGCCATTCAGGTCAAGGCCGACGTGGTGAGCGGGGACCTCTTCGAGACCACGTCGCACGGCGCAGCGGTGGGCCGCGAGTCCCTCAACTACGGTCACACCCTGGCTCACGCGGTCGAGCGCGCCGAGCACTACACGTGGCGCCACGGCGACGCTGTCGCCGTGGGACTGGTGTACGCCGCCGAGCTCGGCCGGCTCGCCGGTCGTCTGGATGAACCCACTGCCGACCGTCACCGGGCCGTGCTCGACGCGCTGGGACTTCCGACGACATACGCCGGCGCCGACTGGCCCGAGCTGCACACGGCGATGAAGGTCGACAAGAAGGCTCGCGGGGACCTGATCCGGTTCGTCGTCCTCGAGGGGCTCGCGAAGCCGATCATTCTCGAAGGTCCCGACCCAGCCCTGCTCACGGCAGCGTTCACGAAGATCTCGCCCGCGCGGGACCGGTAGGCTCGCGGCCGTGCATGTGCTCGTCCTCAACGGTCCCAACCTCGGCCGGCTCGGTTCCCGCGAGCCCGAGGTCTACGGCTCGGTGACCCATGACGAGCTGGTCGAGCAGTGCCTGCTCTGGGGAGGCGAGCTCGGTCTCGAGGTCGAGGTCAGGCAGACCGACGACGAGGCCGAGCTGGTGCAGTGGCTGCACGAGGCGAGCGACACGGCCGCGCCAGTGGTGCTCAACCCGGCGGCGTTCACGCACTACAGCTACGCGGTTCGCGACGCCTGTGCCCAGCTGACGTCGACGCTTGTCGAGGTGCACCTGACGAATCCCGCGGCCCGCGAGGAGTTCCGCCACACCAGCGTCATCTCCGCAGTCGCAACCGGCACCATCGCCGGCTTCGGGGCAGGCTCCTACCGGCTGGCGCTGCGGGCGATCGCGGACTCAGAACGCCGGTAGGCCAGCGACCGACCGCACCGCGCGGAGCGCGTCCAGGATGCCTACGTCCAGCTCGTCGCAGACCAGCCGGACCGCCGCCACCTCATGCCGGGCATTCAGGTAGGCGCGGACCTGTGCTTCGAGCTCCCCCGACAGCGTCGGCCCGGGTGTGCCCGGCAGCACCGACGAGGCGAGCGGACCGGTCGTCACTCCGAACAGGCTGCTCTCGATGGTGCTGTCGAGGGTGCTCTCCAATGCGGCGGAGCCGACGTACCCACGAGCAGGCGCCAGCGCACCCAGCTGCGACGGTATCGGTTCGGCGGCCTCGCGGGCCGCCTCACGAAGGTCTTCGAAGCGGCTGCGCACGTCGGACGCCGACGTCGCGACGACCACTCGCGCCGGCTTCTGCTGGGCTAACGGTGGCGGTGACGGCGACCAGTCGGCGACGGCCACTCCAGGCTGCCACGCAGCCGGTGGCGTGCCTGGCCGGGGCTCCCTCGTCGGCTGCCGCCGCTGGCTCACCTGGCGAGCCTGCTGGCGTAGCTCGTGGCGGGCCTGCCGAGCGGTGTGCCGGGCTCGGCCGGTGACACCGCCGGGCTTGGCAGCGTTGATGAGCCCGCGGATCACGAAGAAGGCGATGACCACCAGCCAGAACGCCCAGGACATGGGGAAAGGGTAGTGCCACCGCTAGACTGGCGCGTCCGTCCGTGGACACCGCGTGTACGACGTGCGCCGTGCGCCCCACGCAACAGGAAGTAGAGACACAACCGAGATGGCGACGACCAACGACCTCAAGAACGGAATGGTGCTCAACCTCGACGGTCAGCTGTGGTCCGTGGTCTGGTTCCAGCACCACAAGCCCGGCAAGGGTGGGGCCATCATGCGCACCAAGCTGAAGAACGTGCTGTCGGGCAAGGTGGTCGACAAGACCTTCAACGCAGACGTGAAGGTCGACGTCGCGAACGTCGACAAGCGCACCATGAGCTATCTCTACAACGACGGCTCGTCCTACGTGTTCATGGACAGCAGCACCTACGAGCAGACCCACCTCTCACCCGAGACCGTCGGCGACGCCTCGCACTTCCTGCTCGAGAACCAAGAAGCGATCGTGGCGATGCACGAAGGCATCCCGCTCTACCTCGAGCTGCCCGCGTCGGTCGAGCTGCTCATCGACTACACCGAGCCGGGCCTGCAGGGAGACCGGTCCACCGGCGGCACGAAGCCTGCACGGCTCGAGACCGGGTACGACATCGCCGTGCCGCTGTTCATCACGGCGGGTGAGAAGGTCAGGGTCGACACCCGCGACGGTAGCTACCTCAGCCGAGTCTCCAGCTGATCGCGAAAGTGGCTGACCTGATGAGCTCCCGTTCGAAGGCTCGCAAGCGGGCGCTCGACATCTTGTTCGAGTCCGAGCTGCGAGGTCTGGAGGCCGGCGCCACACTCGACGAGAGACGCGAAGTGGCGCGATCGCCGATAAACGATTACACGATCCAGCTCGTCGAGGGGGTCGCCGCCCACCTTGCCGAGATCGACACGACCCTCTCGACGTACTCGTCCGGCTGGTCGCTGGAGCGGATGCCCGCGGTCGACCGCAACATCTTGCGGATCGGTGTGTTCGAGCTGACGTGGGTTGACGACCTGCCGCCCGCGGTCGCGCTGAGCGAGGCGGTGGCGATGGCGCGGGAGCTGTCCACTGACGAGTCGCCGGCCTTCGTCAACGGCCTGCTTGCAAAGGTCGCCAGCGTCGCCCAGTCCCCGGAGGCCGGTCAGTAGTCCTCGGTGGTGACGCCGGGGTCCTGCCGCAGCACGCCCCAGTTGATCAGCTGCTCCGCCAGCTGGCTTGAGGGCTCGTCGTAGATCAGCGCAAGCGTGCGCAGGTCGTCACGACGGATCGTCAGCACCCGCCCGTTGTAGTCACCGCGCATCCGCTGGATGTTGGCGCTGAACCGAGCCAGCCGGTCGGCTTCGCTGAGGTCGAGCTGGTGCAGCCGCTCCAGGTCGAGCACGACCTTGGGCGTTGCCTCCCCCCCGCCTCCGAAGTCGTTCGACCCCGGCAGCAGCTCGCTCACCGGGACGGTGTAGAACTCGGCGAGCTCAGAGAGCCGCTGCACCGTGATGGCCCGGTCACCGCGCTCGTAGGAGCCGACCACCACCGCCTTCCAGCGGCCGTTGGACTTCTCCTCGACTCCCTGAAGGGACAGCGCCTGCTGCTGACGGATGGCGCGCAGGCGCATACCCAGCGCTTTTGCGTATGTTTCCTCCACAGACTGTCCTCTCGATCAGAGTCAAATCGTACCGAGGAAAGCTCGAAGGTGTCGGTTGTTGTACGGTATCTGCAAAAGACATCCTTTAACGAGCCGTCCGGTGAGGCGGAGAAGGAGGTCCGGATCGGTGTCGTCTGTCCAGCGCAGCCCGTCCAGTCCGACCGCACGCCGAGTCGTCTTGGACGCCGCTGACATCACCCGCGCGTTGACGCGCATCTCCCACGAGATCCTCGAGCGAAACAAGGGCTCCGCCGATCTCGTCGTCCTCGGAATCCCCACCCGCGGGGTCGCGCTGGCGCGACGAATCGCGTCGGTGATGGGCCAGGTCGAAGCCCACGACGTGCCGTCAGGATCGCTCGATATCACGATGTATCGCGACGACTTGCGGCTCCGGCCGGCGCGCACCCTGGAACCGACCGAGATACCGCCCCGGGGAGTCGACGGGGCGGTCGTGGTGCTGGTCGACGATGTGCTCTTCAGCGGCCGAACGGTCCGCGCCGCCCTGGACGCCCTCGGCGACGTGGGCCGACCCAGGGTGGTCCAGCTCGCCGTCCTCGTCGACCGGGGTCACCGCCAGCTGCCCATCCGGGCCGACTTCGTCGGCAAGAACCTCCCCACCTCCCTGCTCGAGACGGTGCAGGTCTCTTTGGACGAGTACGACGGTGACGACGCCGTGCTGATCTCGGCTGCCAAGGAAACTGGCTCATGAAAAGACATCTGCTCTCAAGTGCCGACCTGACCCGCGACGAGGCGGTGCGGATCCTCGACACCGCCGACGAGCTGCGTTCGCTGGCCGACCGGCCGATCAAGAAGCTGCCCACGTTGCGTGGGCGTACGGTGGTCAACCTCTTCTTCGAGGACTCGACCCGCACGCGCATCTCGTTCGAGGCGGCGGCGAAGCGACTCAGCGCCGACGTCATCAACTTCTCCGCAAAAGGCTCGAGCGTCTCGAAGGGCGAGAGCCTCAAGGACACCGCGCTGACGCTGGAGGCGATGGGCGCCGACGCCGTCGTCATCCGGCACGCGGCCTCGGGTGCAGCGCATCGGCTTGCCAACTCGGGATGGGTCCGCTCCAGCGTCATCAACGCCGGCGACGGCACGCACGAGCATCCCACCCAGGCACTGCTCGATGCGTTCACGCTGCGCCGCCATCTCGGCGAGCTCGACGGCCGCAGCGTCACGATCGTCGGTGACGTGCTGCACAGCCGAGTGGCCCGCTCCAACGCCCTGCTGCTCAGCACGCTCGGTGCCGAGGTCACCTTGGTCGCGCCTCCGACGCTGCTGCCGGTCGGGGTCTCCAGCTGGCCGGTGCAGACGTCGTACGACCTGGACGCCTCGCTCGACAAGTGCGACGCGGTGATGATGCTCCGGGTTCAGCACGAGCGGATGAACGCCGCGTTCTTTCCCAGCGCCCGCGAGTACAGCCGTCGCTACGGGCTCGACGACCGCCGGTTCGCTCGGCTGCCCGAGCACGCCATCGTCATGCACCCTGGTCCCATGAACCGAGGGATGGAGATCTCGGCCGGTGTCGCTGACCACGCCCGGTCCGTCATCGTCGAGCAGGTCACCAACGGGGTGGCCGTGCGGATGGCCGTGTTGTACCTGCTGCTGAGTGGCGACCCCGACGACAGCTTCGCCTCCCAACAGGCGACAGCTTCGGCCGGGCCGGATCTCGGAGCCACGCAGAGACAGGCGACCCGATGACGTCGTACCTGATCCAGGGCGCGGCGCCTTTCGGCGGCCCCGCCGGCGACCTGCTGCTCCACGAGGGCCGCCTGTCTGATCCCGCCGACGCACCGCCAGCCGTGGTGACGATCGACGCCGCCGGGTTGGTCGCACTGCCCGGACTCGTCGATCTGCACACCCACCTGCGCGAGCCCGGCCGGGAGGACTCCGAGACCGTGCTCACCGGGTCGCAGGCGGCAGCCGTCGGCGGCTTCACCGCAGTGCACGCGATGGCCAACACCGACCCGGTGGCTGACACCGCCGGCGTGGTCGAGCAGGTGCACAACCTGGGTCGGCTGGCCGGGTATGTCGACGTACGTCCCGTGGGCGCCGTGACGGCCGGCCTCGCCGGTCAACGACTGGCCGAACTTGGTGCGATGGCCGACTCGGCTGCCCGAGTGCGCGTCTTCTCCGACGACGGGACCTGCGTCTCAGACGCCGTGCTGATGCGGCGGGCGCTGGAGTACGTCAAGGCCTTCGACGGGGTCATCGCCCAGCACGCACAGGAGCCCAGGCTCACCGAGGGGGCGCAGATGAACGAAGGCACCATGTCCGGCGTGCTCGGGATGCGCGGCTGGCCGGCGGTCGCCGAAGAGGCGATCATCGCCCGCGACTGCTTGCTGGCGGGTCACGTCGGTTCGCGGCTGCACGTCTGCCACGTCTCGACGGCGGGCTCGGTCGAGCTGATCCGCTGGGCCAAGAGCAAAGGCTGGGCGGTGACCGCGGAGGTGACACCGCACCACCTGATGCTGACCGACGAGCTCGCCTCGACATACGACCCCCTCTACAAGGTCAACCCGCCGCTGCGCACCGCCGACGACGTGGAGGCGCTGCGCGCCGGCCTGGCCGACGGCACCATCGACTGCGTCGCCACCGACCACGCTCCGCACCCCACCGAGGACAAGGAGTGTGAGTGGGCGGCGGCGGCCATGGGGATGCTCGGGCTCGAGACCGCCGTGTCCGTCGTGCAGCACGCCATGGTCGACACCGGCCGGCTCGACTGGGCCGCAGTGGCCGATCGGATGTCGGTGCGGCCGGCGGCGATCGGCCGGCTCGGCAGCCACGGCGGGACGCTCGAGCCCGGATCACCGGCGAATGTCGTGCTGATCGACCCGAGCAGCGTGCGGACCATCGACCCGCGCGAGTCGGTCTCGCTGTCGCGCAACACGCCGTACGCCGGCCTCGAGCTGCCGGGTCGGGTGATGGCGACGTTCCTGCGCGGCAGGCCCACCTTGTTGGACGGGAAGCTCCAGTGAGCCTTCTCGTGCTCGAGGACGGCCGCGTCTTCACCGGAGAGCCCTACGGCGCCTCAGGCGAGACAATCGGTGAGGCGGTGTTCTGCACCGCGATGACCGGCTACCAGGAGACGCTCACCGACCCGTCGTACCACCGCCAGGTGGTCGTGATGACCTCGCCGCACGTTGGCAACACCGGTGTCAACGACGCCGACGACGAGTCGGACCGCATCTGGGTGGCCGGGTACGTCGTCCGTGACCCCGCCAGGGTACCGAGCAGCTGGCGGTCAGGTGGCAGCCTGCAGGCCCGGCTGGCCGCCGAGGGGGTGGTGGGCATCAGCGGGGTCGACACCCGTGCGCTGACCCGGCACCTGCGCGAGCGCGGTGCCATGCGGGTGGGCATCTCCAGCATCGAGACCGACCCGGAGGTGCTGCTCGCCCGGGTCCGGGGGGCCCCGCTGATGTCCGGTTCGGCGTTGGCCGCAGAGGTGTCGACGACGCGCCCGTACACGGTCGAGGCCGTCGGGCAGCGGCTGGCCCGCGTCGTGGCCCTCGACCTCGGGATCAAGTCGATGTCGCCGCGCCGGATGGCCGAGCACGGGATCGAGACCCACGTGCTGCCGGCCACCGCGACCATCGACGACGTGCTCGCCGCCGAGCCGGACGGCGTGTTCTTCTCCAACGGCCCCGGCGATCCGGCCACGGCCGACCACGAGATCGCCGTACTGTGCGATGTGCTGCGCCGCCGCATCCCCTACTTCGGCATCTGCTTCGGCCACCAGCTCTTCGGCCGGGCCCTCGGCTTGGTGACCTACAAGCTCGGCTACGGCCACCGCGGCCTCAACCAGCCGGTGCTCGACCTCGCCACCGGCCGGGTCGAGGTGACCGCGCACAATCATGGCTTCGCCGTAGGCGAGCGTGGGGAGAGCGCCGTGGGCGAGCGTGGGGAGAGCGCCGTGGGCGAGCGTGGGGAGAGCGCCGTGGGCGGCACGTTCGAGACGGAGTTCGGGGCCGCGGAGGTCACCCACGTCTGCCTCAACGACGGCGTGATCGAGGGGTTGCGCCTGGTCGACCAGCCCGCGTTCTCGGTGCAGTACCACCCGGAGGCGGCGGCGGGACCGCACGATGCCGGTCACCTGTTCGACCGCTTCCTCGACCTGATGCACCCGATTCGTCCGGCCGAGAGCGGGTCCTTGCCAGTGGAGCCAGTCGGACGAATCGGGAAAGGGAGGGAGGGCTGATGCCGCGCCGTGACGACCTCACCTCGGTACTGGTCATCGGGTCGGGTCCGATCGTGATCGGCCAGGCGTGCGAGTTCGACTACTCCGGCACCCAGGCCTGTCGCGTGCTCAAGGACGAGGGGCTGCGCGTCGTCTTGGTCAACTCCAACCCGGCGACGATCATGACCGACCCCGAGATGGCCGATGCCACGTACATCGAGCCGATCACCCCGGAGTTCGTCGCCAAAGTCATCGAGAAGGAGCGCCCCGACGCGATGCTCGCCACTCTCGGCGGGCAGACGGCGCTGAACGTCGCGGTGGCACTGGCCCACGACGGGACGCTCGACAAGTACGACGTCGAGCTGATCGGAGCGTCGATTCCCGCCATCGAGGCGGGGGAGAACCGAGAATCGTTCAAGGCGATCGTCAGCTCCCTCGGCGGCGAGGTGGCGAGATCCGCGGTGTGTCGCTCGGTAGACGAGTGCTTCGCGGCCGTTGACGTCTTGAGCTATCCGGTCGTGGTCCGGCCGTCGTTCACGATGGGGGGCGCCGGCTCCGGTCTGGCACGCGGCCACGGCGACCTGCGCCGGATCGCCACGGCGGGCCTCGACGCCAGCCCGACGACCGAGGTCCTCCTTGAGGAGGCGATCGTCGGCTGGAAGGAGTACGAGCTCGAGGTGATGCGTGACGGCCACGACAACACGGTCATCGTGTGCTCGATCGAGAACCTCGACCCGATGGGAGTCCACACTGGCGACTCGATCACGGTCGCCCCGGCGATGACACTCACTGACCGCGAGTACCAGGCGATGCGCGACATGGCCATCGGCGTCATCCGGGCCGTTGGCGTCGAGACCGGCGGCTGCAACATCCAGTTCGCGGTCAACCCGGTCGACGGGCGGATGGTCGTCATCGAGATGAACCCGCGGGTCTCGCGGTCGAGCGCGCTCGCGTCGAAGGCGACCGGGTTCCCGATCGCCAAGATCGCCACCTTGGTGGCCCTCGGGTACTCGCTCGACGAGATCCCCAACGACATCACCCGCGAGACGCCGGCGAGCTTCGAGCCGGCGCTCGACTATGTCGTGGTCAAGGTGCCGCGGTTCGCCTTCGAGAAGTTCCCGGCCGCCGACCCGGTGCTCACCACGCACATGAAGAGCGTGGGGGAGGCGATGGCGATCGGCCGCAACTTCACCGAGGCGCTGCAGAAGGCGTTGCGGTCGCTGGAGCAGCGCGACGCCGTGTTCAGCTGGCTCGGGGCGCCCGGAGACAAGGACGACCTGATGGGTCGTGCCGCGGTCCCGCACGACGGCCGGTTGCGGGTGGTGATGGACGCGATCCGGGCCGGCGCGACCGTCGACGAGGTGTACGCCGCCACCGGCATCGACCCGTGGTTCGTCGACCAGCTGTTGCTCCTCCACGAGGTGGCCCAGGAGCTGGCCGCTGCCGAGATGCTGACGCCGTCGTTGTTGCGGCGCGCGAAGCGGCACGGCTTCTCCGACCACCAGATCGCCGAGCTCACCGGCTCGTCGGCCGAGGTGGTCCGCGGCGTCCGGAGGGCGCTCGGCGTCCGGCCCGTCTACAAGACGGTCGACACGTGCGCTGCCGAGTTCGCCGCCCGCACGCCGTACCACTACTCGACGTACGACGAGGAGTCCGAAGTCGAGCCGCGGACCCGACCTGCCGTCATCATCTTGGGAAGTGGCCCGAATCGGATCGGCCAGGGCATCGAGTTCGACTACTCCTGCGTGCACGCGTCGATGGCGCTGTCGGCTGCCGGCTACGAGACAGTGATGGTCAACTGCAACCCCGAGACCGTGTCGACCGACTACGACACCTCCGACCGGCTGTACTTCGAGCCGCTGACACTCGAGGACGTGCTCGAGGTGGTCGCGGCAGAGACCGCTGCCGGGCCGGTCGCCGGAGTCATCGTGCAGCTCGGTGGGCAGACCCCGCTGGGCCTCGCCAACGGGCTGGCCGCGGCAGGCGTGCCGATCGTCGGCACCAGCCCCGAGGC
This sequence comes from Nocardioidaceae bacterium, assembly GCA_013697905.1. Lineage (GTDB taxonomy): Bacteria > Actinomycetota > Actinomycetes > Propionibacteriales > Nocardioidaceae > JACDHG01. The sequence continues at coordinate 5,516 of JACCVZ010000012.1, read as the reverse complement.
GATCGACCTGGCCGAGGACCGCGGCGCATTCGGGCACGTGCTCGCCACCGCGCACCTGCCGGCACCCAGGCACGGCACCGCGACGTCGTACGCCGAGGCCAAAGAGGTGGCCGACGGTGTCGGCTATCCGGTGCTGGTGCGGCCATCCTTCGTGCTCGGGGGGCGCGGCATGGAGATCGTCTACGACGACGAGTCACTGCGGGTCTACATCGAGCGCGCGACGGAGATCTCGCCGTCACATCCCGTCCTCGTCGACGCGTTCCTCGACGACGCCGTAGAGATTGACGTCGACGCCTTGTACGACGGTGCCGAGCTGTTCCTCGGCGGCGTGATGGAACACATCGAGGAGGCCGGCGTGCACTCCGGCGACTCGTCGTGCGTGCTGCCGCCGATCACACTTGGCCTCGAGGTGATCGACCGGATCCGCGCGTCGACGCTGGCGATCGCCGAAGGCATCGGTGTGTGCGGTCTGCTCAACATCCAGTTCGCACTCGTCTCCGACGTCCTCTACGTCCTTGAGGCCAACCCGCGGGCGTCGCGTACGGTCCCGTTCGTGTCGAAGGCGACGGGTACGCCGTTGGCGAAGGCCGCCGCTCGGGTGATGCTCGGCGCCAGCATCACCGAGCTCCGAGCGGAGGGCATGCTGCCCGCCCACGGTGACGGAGGCGACGTGACGGGCGTCGCCGGTGTCGCCGTCAAGGAGGCGGTGATGCCGTTCAACCGGTTCCACGCCCACGACGGGTCTGGCGTCGACACGGTGCTCGGGCCGGAAATGAGGTCGACGGGTGAGGTGATGGGAATCGACGCCGACTTCGGCACGGCGTTCGCCAAAGCCCAGGCGGCGGTCGGCGGGCTTCCGGTGTCGGGCAAGGCCTTCGTATCGGTGGCCAACCAGGACAAGCGGCACCTGATCTTCCCGGTCAAGCGGCTGGCCGACCTCGGCTTCGAGATCCTCGCGACCCACGGCACCGCCGACGTACTGCGTCGCAACGGGGTCAAGGCGACGGTGGTGCGTAAGCATTCCGAGGGCATCGGCCCAGACGGGGAGCGCACCGTCGTCGGACTCATCCATGACGGCGAAGTCGACCTCGTCGTCAACACCCCGCACGGCTCGACGTCCGGCGGATCCCCACGGTACGACGGCTACGAGATCCGCACCGCTTCGGTTGCGCGGAACATCTGTTGCATCACCACGGTGCAAGGGCTCGGCGCAGCAGTGCTCGGTATCGAGGCGATGCGAGCCGGCAAGCTCGGCGTCCGCTCACTGCAGGAGTGGTCCGGTTCGGCGAAGACCGCCCGGCCCGATAGGTCAGAGAACGCATGACCCCGGTGTCAGCCGAGGCGACGACGCCGCGCGGTCCGCTGCAGGTCGAGGGCGAGGTGTTCTCGATCAAACGCGTCGGCGACTACTTCCATCTCACCGTGGTCGCCGACGGGATTGCCGAACGCGCCCGGCCCGGAAGCTTCGTCGCCCTGTCCGTGGGCGGCCCGATATCGGGGGCGCTGCTGCGCCGCGCCTTCTCGATCTACCGGGTGCGACCGGCCGGCGTCTACGGCGGGACCGTCGAGATCGTGTTCGCCGCTCACGGGCCGGGAACCACGTGGATGGCGCAGCTGTCGCCGCACGACCCGGTCAACGTCGTCGGTCCACTCGGTCACCCGTTCGCGCAGCCGTTAGAGCCGGTGTCCTGCGCACTCGTCGGTGGCGGCTACGGGTCCGCCCCACTGTTCGCGCTCGCCGAGCGGCTGCGGGAGCGCAAGTGCGCCGTTCACATGGTGCTCGGTGCGGCAACCGAGTCGCGGCTGTTCGGCACGCTCGAGGCCAAGCGGGCGGCTCAGTCCGTGACCGTCACGACCGTCGACGGGTCCGTCGGCATCAAGGGCCTCGTCACCGACCCGCTGCCTGCCCTGATGACCCGCAACGGCATCGAGGTGGTGTACTCCTGCGGGCCGATGGGCATGCTGAGAGCCGTCACCGAGGTCGCCACCGCCCACGGCGCGTGGAGCCAGACCGCCGTGGAAGAGTCGATGGCCTGTGGGATCGGCGTCTGCATGACCTGCGTCGTGCCGGTGGTCGGCGACGACAACGTCACCCGGATGGTGCGTTCGTGCGTCGACGGACCGGTCTTCGCCGGCGACCGGGTCCGATGGGACGACATCGGGACGGTGCCAGCCGGCACCCACGGCGCACCTCGGCCGGGGCGGCCCAGATGACGCGGCTACGACCCGAGGACGTCGACCTCACGACCGTGCTCGCCGATGCCCATCTCGACAACCCGGTGATGACCGCGAGCGGCTGCGCCGCTTCTGGACGGGAGCTGCACCAGTTCTTTGACGTCGCCGAGCTCGGCGCGGTGGTGACCAAGTCCATCATGCGCGACCCACGGTCCGGTCGCGCGACGCCGCGGATGGCGGAGACTCCGTCGGGGATGCTCAACTCGATCGGCCTGCAGGGACCGGGCATCGACTCGTTCCTGGCGACCGACCTGCCGTGGCTGCTGCAGCGCGACGCTCGGCCGATCGTGTCGATCGCAGGCGGGTCCCTCGGCGAGTACGCCGAGCTGGCGCGGCGGGTAGGAAACACACCCGGAGTTGCCGCGATCGAGGTCAATATCTCCTGCCCCAACGTCGAGAACCGGGGACTCGTGTTCGCCTGCGACCCGTTCCAGGCAGCGCGGGTGCTCGCCGTCGTACGTCGAGACACCCCGCGCGGGGTGCCCGTCTTCGCCAAGCTCTCACCCGATGTCACCAGCATCGTCGAGGTCGCCGCCGCGGTGATGGAGGCTGGTGCCGACGGCCTGGTCTTGATCAACACGTTACTGGGGCTGCACATCGACCCCGCCACCCTGCGCCCGTCGCTCGGCGGGGTCACCGGTGGCCTGTCCGGACCGGCGGTCAAGCCGGTCGCGCTGCGAGCGGTCTGGCAGGCCACGCAGGCCCTTCCGTCGGTCCCCGTCATCGGGGTGGGAGGCATCCGCACCGGCGCGGACGCCCTCGAGTTCCTGGCTGCCGGCGCCAGCGCCGTACAGGTCGGCACCGCCATCTTCAACGACCCGGGCGCACCGGTGCGGGTGATTCGCGAGCTCAGGCAGGAGCTGGCAGCCCGTGGCATCGCCAAGGTGTCCGAGGTGGTCGGCCGGGCCCATCCCTCACTTCACCCACCATCTCCCTGAACGCTCACCGGAAAGGTCGTCTCGTGCTCGAACCGTTCGGCGCCCGGCTCCGCGCCGCGACCGACAAGCTCGGACCGTTCTGCGTGGGCATCGACCCGCACCCAGCTGTGCTCACCGACTGGCGGCTCCCCGACGATCCCACCGGTTTGGAGCGGTTCACGATGACATGCGTCGAGGCGCTGGCCGGCCAGGTTGGCGTCGTCAAGCCGCAGTCGTCATTCTTCGAGCGGCATGGGTCGGCAGGGATCGCCGTGCTCGAGAAGGCTGTCCTCGAGTTCCGCTCGAGCGGCACCCTCGTGCTGCTGGATGCCAAGCGCGGCGACATCGGGTCGACGATGCAGGGGTACGCCGACGCCTACCTCGACCAGACGTCGCCGCTGGCTGTGGACGCGATCACCGTGCATCCCTTTCTCGGCTTCGGCTCCGTGCAACCTGTGATCGATACTGCCCAGGCGCAGGGGGCGGGTGTGTTCGTGCTCGCACTCACGTCCAACCCCGACGGGCCCGAGGTGCAGTCCGCCCGCATCGGCGACGGCACCGTGGCCGGCCACGTTCTCGCCTCCATCACGGCCGTCAACAACACCGCCTCGCGGGGTTCGCTGGGCTCGATCGGCGCGGTGGTCGCAGCGAACCTGGGCAGGCTCACCGAGGACGTCGCCATCGGTGGGCCGCTGCTGGCACCAGGGTTCGGGGCACAGGGCGGCACCGCCGCCGACCTCGCCCGCCTCTTCGGCGGGGTCGTCGAGGTAGTGCTGCCCTCGTCCTCACGGGCAGTGCTGCAGTCCGGCCCGACCGTCGCCGCGCTGCGCGCGGCCGCCTTGCGCACCAACGACGACGTGGTGCGTGCCCTGCGTCGGTGAGTTGTGCCCGCCGCGACCCCGCAACGTGCAAGGCTCAACCGTCCGCCGGGTCCTCTGGCAACCCGGGCGATCTACTCGGAGCACCGGCGTCATCGCACGCCTCGGCATAAGGAGAACGAATGAAGCGTCTTGGCTCACTCGTCGCGGTCGTCGTCGTGACCGTGGCGAGCCTGAGCGCGTGCAGCGGCGGAGACGGCAGCGAGTACTGCGACAGGTTCCGAGCGAACGCCAAGAGCAACCAGTTCGACAACCCCGGTGCCGGTGACATGGAGAAGGTCATCGACGAGCTCAAGAAATTCCGCGACCTGGCGCCGGACGAGCTGAAGGACGACTACGACACGTTGATCGCTGCGATCGAGAAGCCTCCCGCCGACAGTGGCCTGGACAAGGCGATCAAGAACATCCAGGACTATGCGGTTGAGAACTGCGACGTGACGGTCGAGTCCGGATCCTGACCCTCGGCTGAGCCGTGGTAGACAGCGGTATGCGCCGCCTTACGTCAGCCGCAGCCGTCGCGCTGGTGAGCCTCGCTTCCCTCACGGCGTGCGGTGGGGACGACTACTGCGGCAAGCTCCAGGACTACGACAACGACACCGGGCTGGCGAAGGCCAACTTCCGCACACCAGCCGGGATCGAGAAGCTGTACGACGTCTTTGTCGACCTCGACAAGAGCGCCCCCGACGGACTCGAGGACGAGTACAAGCTCGTGGTCGACAGCGTGCGGGCCACCAAGGACGGGCGTGCTGACGATCTCGACCGGCAGGCGGTGGCCACGGCGTACGCCGCCATCTCTGACGACGCTCGGAACCGCTGCGACGTCGACATGGGCTGAGTGGGCGTCGTGCAGGGGCGTGCGTCTGGCAACGGCCGTCACATTCTCGCCCGAAGCGCTCCCGCCGGGCCCTAGAGTGACCGCCATGACGCAGCCGCCTTCGGGGGACCAGCCGCAGTACGGCGGCGGTCAACCGCCTCAGTACGGCGGAGCGCCCGATCCTCGGCAGCCGCAGTACGGCGGCGGGCACCCCCCTGCGTACGGCGGCGGCCCGTCCCCTGAGTACGGCGGCGGGCAACCTCCGCAGTATCGCGGCGGCCCCGGGTACGGCGACTACGGTGACCCCCCAAGAACAAGACGGGACTCATCGTCGGCCTGGTGGTCGCGGCGCTCGTCGTCATCATCGGTGTCGTCGTCGCCAGCATTGCCATCGCTAGGCAAGGTGGCGACGAAGGTGGCAGCACCAGCAGCGGCGAGACGTTTCGTCAGCGCTTCGAGAAGAACGCCAACAGCGACGAGTTCGACAACGTGGGGCCTGGCGACACCCAACAGCTCGTCGACGAGCTGGGGGCGTTCAAGGGCCCGGCGCCCGACGAGCTGCAGGATGACTACGACGTGCTGATCGACGCAGCGAACGGCAACCCCGGCGCCGAGACCCAGACCGCCGTTCAGAACATCCAGGACTACGCGGTTGAGAACTGTGACGTCCAG
>JACCVZ010000299.1 GCA_013697905.1 Nocardioidaceae bacterium | reverse complement strand
AGGCGGCGTACGACCACCTCGACCGGGTGGCTGACGAGGTCCTCGCCGTGGGAGACCCTGATCTCGCCGTCGACTTCGTCGAGAGCTTCGCAGCTGTCGCGGCGGCCCTCGGACAGGGCGCACTGTGCGCGTCGTTGGTTGCCGCCTGCGACATGGCGCGAGAGCAGATCGGGCTGCCCCGCACGACACCCAACCAACAACACCTGGCCCGGTTTACCGGGCCTGCCAACGTGTCGATCGGTGGCAGCGCTTGGGACCAGGCGTACGCCGACGGTGCCGGGTGGAATATCGAGCAAGCGGTGGCTGAAGGCAGGGTCGCTTTGGCGACCCATGGGCTTCTCGCCCGCTCGCTGAAGGAAGCGTGACGGCTCCCAGGCGGTCGGGCAGATCCGATCAGTAGCGAAGGACGAGCACTTGTCGTTGACGGGGAGCGAGCTTGGCGAGCGCGTCCATGGCCTCACGGTGCTCCTCGGCGAGGTTCGCCCGCCCCTCCGGCCCTCCTGCTGGACATCATGGGGTGCGGCGTGGCAGATGCCAGGGGGTTGCTTCACCACGTTTCTCGATCCCGTGAACGGGTACTCAACACCCGGACGAAGCATCCCCGATCCGTCACCGAGATGCCGCTAGGCTGGTAGAGCCAGGAATGGCTTCCGAGCCCACTGCTGCGACGGGGCGGATGGAATCCTTCGGCGACGGCAACCAAAGGTCGTGTGTCACAGCAGCGGCCCGGAACCTACAGAGAGGTGAACGATGGAGATCATCGGAGTCATCATCGCGGGCATCATCATCGGCCTGCTAGGAAAGTTCGTCGCCCCAGGCGACAAGGACAACATCCCGATCTGGCTCACGATTTTGTGCGGCATCGGCGGTGTCATTCTCGGCTGGTTCATCTATTCGGCCTTCGGCGGCAACGGCAGCCCCGGCATCGACTGGGTGCGCTGGATCGTGGCCATCGTGGTCGCTGCGATCTTGGTCGTGATCGCCTCGACGGTGACTGGCAAAAACACAGCCAAGCGCGTCTAGACGAGCACCCCGCAGGCCAACAGACGGCTCCAACCCTTCGGGTGGGGGCCGTCTGCTGGGTGCATTGCGGGTCGTGGGCACTGCCACGTTCTCGGGCCGGGCGAACAGATGCGCGAGAGGAACCCGGCGTACTGGGAACTGGACTGTGGTGCCAATCAGCGGCCTGCGGTCCCGGCCTGAGGAGACCTCATGAGCACTTCCATCGACAAGGTACTGCAAGACGCGGTTGACGCCGGAGACGTCCCGAACGTGGTCGCGATCGCGGCCGATCGCAACGGCGTGATCTACGAAGGCGCGGCCGGACCGCGTGTCGCGGGCGTTGAGGGAGACCTCGTCACGATCGACACCCACTTCCGGATCATGTCGATGACGAAGATGGTCGCCACCACGGCCGCCTTGCAGCAGGTCGAGAACGGAAACCTCGACCTTGACGCACCTGTCGAGGACTATCGGCCAGAGTTCGCCGACCTGCAGGTGCTCGAAGGCTTCGACGGCGACACGCCCAGACTACGGGCGCCGAAGTCCCGCGCGACAGTCAGGCAGCTGGTCACCCACACGGCCGGGTTGGCCTACTGGTTCTGGAACGCCGACATGGTCCGCTGGGAGTCTGTCACCGGCACGCCGAACGTGCTTTCAGGTTCCAATGTCATCTTCACCGCTCCGTTGGTAGCCGACCCGGGCACCAGATTCGAGTACGGCATCAACACCGACTGGCTGGGCAAGGTCGTCGAGGCCGCCAGCGGCACGACCCTCGACGTCGCCGTGAAGGAGGGCATCACGGGACCTCTCGGTATGGATGTGACCGCGTTCCTGATGGACGACGACCAGCGGTCGACCTCGGTGCCGGTCCACCTCAAAGGTGACGACGGGGCCTGGGCGCCGAGCGAGATCGAGCTGAATCAGGCACCGGAGTACTGGGCTGCCGGACATGGCCTGCACTCGACACCGCGGGACTACCTGAAGTTCCAGCGCGCGCTGCTCGGCGGTGGCGAGTTCGACGGCACCCGCATCCTGCAGCAGTCCACAGTGGATGCCGCCTTCCAGAACCAGATCGGCGACCTCGACTTCCCGGCGTCCATCCCCACCGCTGACCCGGCCACGACGTTCGGGTTCAACCCCGGGCCCGGCTACAAGTGGGGATACGGCTTGCTGCTCAACACCAACGACGTGCCCGGTGCCCGAAAGGCCGGCTCCGGTGCCTGGGCCGGACTACTCAACACGCACTTCTGGGTCGACCCGACCAGCGGCATCACTGGCGCGATCTACACGCAGTTCCTGCCGTTCGTCCCCGAAGAGGCGATGACGATGTACGCCGACTTCGAGAAGGCGCTCTACGCCTCGCTCTGAGCAAAGCCCCGAGTGGCCATCATTTGCGAGGCTGGCGGCGACTAGCAAACATGCTCGGACTTGTTGTCACCTCGAGCCTGTTTCCTTGGGCGAACCATGGGCACGTGATGGGATCGCCGGAACAGGGTGGCGTCGTGCCACGCTCAAGCGGTCAGTGAGCTGGGTGGTGGCCAGCGCCCAGGAAGCCTCGAACTTCTTGGCGCCTTCGTCCTCGAGCACCCTGACGACGTCGTCGTAGTCGACTCCGACGGCGGCGAGGTCATCGAGCACCTGCCTTGCGTCGGCGTAGGAGGGGCGGATGGTGTCACCTCGGACCACGCCGTGGTGGGCGACTGACTTCATCGTCGCCTCGGGCATGGTGTTGACAACTCCGTCGGCGACCAGCTCGACGACGTAACGGGTGTCGTCATACGACGGGTCCTTGACCCCGGTCGACGCCCACAACGGACGCTGTGGATGCGCGCCGCTCGACGTCAAGGCCGCCGCGCGGGCGGTGGCGAAGACTTGCTCATACTGCTGGTAGGCCAGCCGTGCGTTGGCGATGGCGGCCTTGCCTCTGAGCGCCATTGCCTCGGCAGTGCCGATGGTGTCGAGGCGCTTGTCGATCTCGGTGTCGAGCCTGCTGACGAAGAATGACGCGACGGACATGAGCTTGGACAGGTCGCGGCCGGCGGCGTGGGCGCGTTCCATACCGTCGAGGAAGGCGTCGATCACCGCGGCGTAACGCTGCAACGAGAAGGTGAGCGTGACGTTGACACTGATGCCCTCGGCCAGACACAGCGCGATGGCCGGCAGCCCAGCATCCGTCGCCGGGATCTTGACGAACAGGTTGGGTCGGTCAACGAGCCACCACAGCTGTCTGGCCTCGGCCATGATGTGGCTGGTGACTGTGGCGAGGTGTGGTTCGACCTCGATGGAGACGCGGCCGTCGACGCCGTCGGTGGCGTCGTAGACGGGCCGCAGCACGTCACATGCGCTGCGAACGTCGGCGGTGGTCAGCATCCGCAGTGCCTCGCCGGCCTCGGCTCCGCGCCTGGCGAGGTCCACGATCTGGTCGTCATAGGCGTCGCTCCCACTGATTGCGGTCGCAAAGATGGTCGGGTTGGACGTGACACCCACCACCTGTTGGTCGCGGACAAGCTCCTGCAGCGTTCCCGTGGTCAGCCTCAGCCGACTCAGGTCGTCCAGCCAGACCGAGACCCCGGCTGCGGACAGCTCGTTGAGCCGGTCAGCCATGGCGGATGCCCGTCTGGGGTTGAGTGAGGGCGAGGGCGAAGAACTCGGCGCGGGAGCAAGCATCCTCACGCAGCTGCCCGTGCAGCGCCGACGTGACGGTGCTGGCTCCGGATGCCCGAACGCCGCGGACCGTCATACAGAGGTGTTCGGCCTCCACGACGACACCGACCCCGCGGGGACTCAAGTTGACCTGGAGCCAATCGGCCACCTGTTGGGTCAACCGCTCCTGTACCTGGGGTCGGCGCGCGAACAGCTCAACCACCCGGGCCAGCTTGGACAGGCCGAGGATCCGTTCGCCGGGAAGATAGCCGACGTGAGCGACACCAACGAACGGCAGCAGGTGGTGCTCGCAGACGGACTGCACGGGGATGGAGCGGGCGACGACCAACTCGTCATACCCCTCGTCGTTGGGGAACGTCGTCAAGTCGAACGGGCGGGGGCGAAACATCTCAGCGTAGGCGCGCGCCATCCGACCCGGAGTTCGGGATCGGCTTTCGGTGTCCAGCTCGACGCCGAGCGAGGTCAGGAAGGCGGCCGCGGCCGTCTCCGCGGCGACCAGGTCGACCGTCCCGGGCGTGTGCACGACCCTCAACGCGACCTGCCCGTGGTCGCTTGCTGGTTTGTCGCGTCCAGACGTCCGAGCCGGCAGGGTCAGGGTCGTCACGAGATCCGGCCCTGGTCGGATGTGCTCGCGTACGTCGGGCGGAAGGCGGCGGCCAGGCGGGCCAGGGCAAGTGCCGCGATGAAGAGGCCGAAGTCGCGGAGCGCGACGTCGTAGAAGCCGGGGATGAGGAGCAGGTTGACGATGATGCCGCCGAGCCAGGCGGCGACGACATACCCGCCGATGTGCGGTCGGAGCGCGACCAGCAGACCGGCCGCGATCTCCACGGTGCCGACCATGAGCATCGCTTGGTGGGCGCTGCCGGGCACGATGTCGTCGATCGCCGGCGCGAGGTAGCGCTCCCAGCCGGTCAGGATGGTGAAGAACTTGTCGAGCCCGAAGACGATCGGAGCGACGGTGAGCACGGTCCGCAACAACATGAACGCCTGGTACGCCGGGTCGTGCACGTCGGATGTGCGGGTTGTTGGCGCCGGGTGGGAAGTGTGAGTGGTCATTCGGTTGCCTCCAAATCTAAGGGACAGTAGTCTTGACGTTAGAGGACGTGAGGTTCTTTAGTCAAGAACTGTGTCCTATAGAAAATCCGCATCTCTTGGAGGGGTGAGCAGTGGACCCGAACGACTTCGCGCACCGGGTCTCGGGCGTGGCAGCCCTCGCCGAGCCGATCCGCCGCGACTTGTACCTGTACGTGGCTGCGCAACCGGGACCGGTCAGCAGGGACCAAGCATGCGAGGGGGTCGGGGTCGCCCGGCACACGGCTAAGTTCCACCTCGACAAATTGGTGGAGGAGGGGTTGCTCGACGCGGACTTCAAGCGGCTCTCCGGCCGCCGAGGTCCGGGTGCCGGCCGGCCCACCAAGCTGTACAGGCGGTCCACGCGTCAGGTGTCCGTGACGTTGCCCGAACGCCGATACGACCTCGCTGGTCAGCTGATGGCGCGGGCCATCGATGACTCCACGCGAGACCGAATCGACGTCGTGGACGCGCTCCACACGGTCGCCGCTGACGTCGGCACCCGGCTCGGGGAGCAGGCACGCGAAGATGCCGGCACTCGACCCGACCGCGAGCGGCTCGTCGAAGCCGCGTGCGCAGCCCTGGCCGTTCGAGGCTACGAACCGCACCGGCAAGGCGACGCCATCACGTTGGCAAACTGCCCCTTTGACGCACTTGCCCGCGACCACCCTGAGCTTGTGTGCGGGATGAACCTCGCCCTCATCGACGCCGCCATCGGGCGAATGGAAGACACCAGCCTTACGGCGCACCTGGACCCAGCACCCGACCGTTGCTGCGTCGTGCTGTCCACCGGCTAGAGGGCGTCCTCGGTCCGTGAACGGCGGGAGTTGATTGATCTCCCGGCACTTCAGGGCTCCCTCTCGTCTGGCGCGGTCGGCATGGACAGCTGAAGGAATGCCTCTCGCCGTCGCTCCCGATGCTGTCGTTCCGGCTGCGTTGCCGGTCCGTCGAGAGATTCGGTGAGTTCTCGGGCTGCCTCGGCGTACCGCTCCTCGCGGGCGAGCAGTTCGGCGCGAACCGCGTGCCAGCGCGGGCTCGGCGGCAGTTGAGCCAGCATGGCGAGTCCGGTCGCAGGATCGGCCGCTTCAGTCGCCGCGACTACCCGGCCCAGGCCGGCGGCGTGACTGGGAGCGATCGACACGAGCAGATCGTAGAGCCGAAGGATCTCCGCCCAGTCGGTGTCGTCATAACTGGCGGCACGGGCATGCTCCGCCGCGATGGCGGCCTGGAGCTCGTACGGGTCCGCCTGCCCGTGCGAGCGGCGCAGTGAATCATTTAGGAGCGCGATGCCGCGGGCGATTGCCGTGGCGTCCCACCGACCACGATTCTGCTGGTCGAGGGTCACGACGTCACCATGGTCGTCGAGCCGTGAGGGCCTGCGGGCCTCGGTGAGGAGCAGCAGCGCCAGGACGGAGGCGGGCATCGGCTGATCCGGAAGCAGCTCGTGCAGGAGTTCGGCCAGCCGGACCGCCTCGGCACAGGCGTCCACATCGTAGGCGGCACGGCCGTCGACGGGCGCATGGCCAGCCGTGTAGAGGCTGTGGATCACCCCGCACACCGTCGGCAACC
>JACCVZ010000373.1 GCA_013697905.1 Nocardioidaceae bacterium | reverse complement strand
TCGCTCATCAGCGCCTGCTGAGCCAGCAGGCAGCCACGCCTTTCGCGCAGAACCCACGTTGATGGGGCGGGGTCGCTTATTGTCGACCTATGTGTGACCAGACGACTACACAGCGCGAAGACATGCCGGGCATCTGCGGCGTGTCGGCGGACCCGACCCGCCGTCATTATTGCGGGCCTGGTGTCGCGTGAACGATTCGCGGTCGAGTCGCTTCTTCAACGGCGCGCTCATCGGCACTGGTCTGGCACTCGGTATGGCCGCAGTGGTCGCCCAGGCAGTCACCATCGGAGCGGTCGCGCCGGTGCTGCTGTTCGGAATCCCCCTGATCATGGTCATGGGTTGGTTCCCAATGCTGATCGGCCGCACCGGTGGAGGCATCGAGATCGGTCTCGATACCTGCGTCCTGATCTTCTTGTGCGCCGTCGCGGAGCCCGTGACCGCGCTCTCGGTGTGGTCGGTTGGGGTGACGCTGGGCCAGATGTTCTCGGACAAACGGCCGTCGGTCAAGCTCTTCAACATCGCGCTTGGCGTCATCGCCGGGGGACTTGCTCTCGGGGTGTTCGGGCTCACCCGGTCCTCGACCGAGCCCAGTCCTCGCGAGCTGCTCGCGGCGGGCTTGGCGGGGGCCGTGTATTTCGTCGTTGACTTCGTGTTGTCCGCGCTCTCACTCAGCCTGGAGGAACGCTCGAGTCTTCGCCGGGAGCTCGCTCCTACCGGCGCTCTCGGTCCGCTGGTCGCGTTTCTCGGCATCGTGGCGCTGGGCTATCTCGCGTCCATCGTCGTGCGGCAGCTGCCGCCCTGGTCGGCGGCGCTGCTCGTGGTCCCGGTCGCTACGATCTTGGTGGCATCGCGTGCGCAGTCGCGGGGCAGCGAGCATGCCCGCCGCCTGAAGATCTTGCTTGACACCTCGGTGCGCGTGCAGACGGTCACCGAGCGCACGGAGGTGCTCGACGCCTTGCGCGCCGGTGCCGCCGACTTCCTCCGCGATCCACGAGTGGGGCTCAGGTCAACGCCACCGGAGGGCACCGAGGTGGGTGTCGTCATCAACCTCGGCCAGGACGAAGATTGCTGGGTCGTCGGGCCAGCACGAAACCGAGCTCGCGCCACCGCACACGACGACCGGCAAGGAATGATGGCTCTTGTCGCCGTTGCCGAGGACGCGCTCACCCGGCTGCGGCTGAGCGGAGATATGGCGCACCTCGCCTGGCACGACTCGCTCACCAAGCTGCCCAACCGTCCGCTGTTCATGGATCGCGTCGAACATGCGGCGGCGATGCACGCGCGTCGGGGCGGTCAGCTGGCTGTCCTGTTCTGTGACCTCGATGGCTTCAAGCGCGTCAACGACCTGTACGGGCATACGGCCGGCGACAACCTGTTGGTCGAAGTCGGCAACCGGTTCAAGAGCAGTGTCCGGGAGGTCGACACGGTCGCTCGGCTCGGTGGCGACGAGTTTGCGGTGCTGCTCGAGGACGTCGACGACCTCAGCCACATCACCGGCACCTGCGAACGCATCCTCGAGGCGCTGCGTCGGCGCTTCGAGATCGGCGGCGAGGAGGTGTCGGTCACGACCACCATCGGTGTAGCGATCTCCGCCAGCCGGGAGTCCGCTGAGACGCTGCTGAGCCACGCCGACCTGGCGATGTACCACGCCAAGGGCCAGGGCAAGAACCGCTTCGAGACGTATCGGCTGAGCTTCGGTGACGAGCGACTGCAACGAATCGCGCTCATCGAGGCGCTGCGCAAGGCCATCGATGCCAAGGACCTGCAGGTGGCCTATCAACCGGTCGTCGACCTGCGTAGCCGGATCACTTACGGTGTCGAGGCGCTCGTGCGCTGGCGCCGCGACGGTGTGCTGGTGCCACCGGACCTCTTCATACCAGCGGCCGAGGAGAGTGGCCTCATCGTCGGCCTCGGTTCCCTGGTACTCGAGCTCGTCGCAGCGGACACCCCTGCGCTGCGCGCGGCGGCTGGCCGCAACATCTCCATCAGCGTCAACATCTCCGCCCAGCAGCTGCACGAGCCAGACTTCACATCTCAGGTTGAGGCCGCCCGGGCGACCATGGGCGATGTCGAACTGGTGCTCGAGCTGACCGAGCGCGACTTCGTCGCCAACGACCAGCAGACCGTGACGGCCATGACCGAGTTAGCCGCCTCCGGCATCCGGTTCGCCATCGACGACTTCGGGGTCGGCTTCTCGTCGATCGGATACCTGCAGCGGCTCCCGGTCAACGTCCTCAAGGTTGATCGGTCCTTCCTCCGACACATCGAAGATGACGAGCGGGCCTGCAGTCTGGTCCGGTCTATGGTGGTCATGGGGCAGGCGCTCGGCCTCGACGTGGTCATCGAAGGTGTGGAGCGGCTGACTCAGCTCGATCACATCGTCAGCCACGCCGACGGCACCATCGGGCAGGGCTACCTCTTCGCTCGGCCGATGCC
>JACCVZ010000370.1 GCA_013697905.1 Nocardioidaceae bacterium | reverse complement strand
CAGATGCGGTCGAGGGCGCGGTACGCGCGGGGTAAGTCGCCGCCGCTACGCCGGTGCCCAGCAACCAGCGACCGTCCGGCCGCAGGCCTGGGCGCGGGTCACGGTCGTGCCAGCCGAAGCGCTGGGCCCCCTCGCGCAGGCACGCCACCAGGTTGCGGCTGCTGAACCGCAGTCCGGACTCGGGCTCGGTCGTCGGCTCGTTGCGGATGCGCAGCTCCACCGGGTCGATGCCGCAGGCCTCGGCAAGCTCGTCCACAGCCGACTCCAGTCCGAACGAGCCGGGCGCCTCTCCGGGGGCGCGCATCCAGCGGGGTGTCGGTACGTCGAGCGCCACCAGTCGGTGCCGGCTGCGCAACGCGTCGGCGGCGTACATCATCCGAGAGATCACGGCCGTCTGCTCGGCGAACTCCAAGACCCTCGATGTCTGTGAGTAGGCGAGGTGGTCGATCGCTGTGATCCGGCCGTCGAGGTCGGCGGCCAGGCGCACCTGCTGGATCGTCGGGGTGCGATATCCCACGAGGGAGAACATCTGCTGTCGGGTGAGCGTGACGCGCACCGGACGCCCGGTCACCCGGGCTGCCATTGACGCGAGCACCACCGGCGCCCGCGCCGTCCCCTTCGAGCCGAACCCTCCGCCGACGTGCTCGGACAACACGTGGACCTGGCTCTGGTCGAGACCGAACAGGGTGACCAGCGAACCCTTGACCGACGCGGCTCCTTGGTTGGAGTCGTAGACGGTGAGCTCGTCGCCGTGCCACGTCGCGGTGGTCGCGTGCGGCTCCATGGCGTTGTTCTGCTGCGTGGGTGTGGTGTAGGTCGCGTCGACGACGATGTCTGCCGACACGATCTCCGCGTCGACGTCGCCGACGACCGTCTCGGTGTCGAAGGCCGGGTTGACATGGTCGGGCACGTACATCTTCGGGTGGTCAATGGCAAAGCCGACGTCGTGGGACTCCACGTCGTAGCGGACCACCAGGGCCTCTGCACCGGCTCGTGCCTGTTCGAGGGTGGACGCCACCACGAGGGCGACCACGGCACCGTGGTGCGGCACCGTGTCCGCCTGCAGCAGCAGCAACGTGGCATCGCCTGCGTCCTGGAGCCGTGGAGCGTTGCCATGGTGCAACACTTCGAGTACGCCCGGCATCGCGAGAATGTGGTCGGAATCGACCGAGACTATGCGACCGCGCCCGATCGTCGACATGACCACGACGCCGTGCGCGAGCTCATTGAGCGGATGCTCCCCCGCGTACCGGGCGGTACCTGTCACCTTGTCGAACGCCTCCACGCGGGTGGTCGACGTGCCGACGCTGTGAACGACCTCCTCGGTGACCGTCATCGCGACACTCCCGTCAGCTCGCACAGGCTGTCCACGACGAGTTCTCGGACCAACGGGACCTTGTAGGCGTTGTCGCGAAGCGGGCTGGCCTGCTCGAGCTCGAGCTCGGCGGCGGCCGCAAACGAGCCGGCTGAGGGTGTCGAGCCGGCGAGAGCCGCTTCGGCGCGCCGCGCGCGCCACGGCCTTGAGGCCATCGCTCCGAGAGCGATCCGGACGTCGTGGATAGCGTCGTCGACAACCGTGACCACAACGGCGACTGAGCAGATTGCAAACGCGTACGACGCCCGCTCTCGCACCTTGCGGTACCGCGACCGCGCGGCTGCCGGCACGGCCGGGACCAGGATGGCGGTGATGAGCTCACCGTGCTCGAGGGCGACCTCTTCATGCGGGCTGTCGCCGACCGGGAGGTAGAAGTCGGTCAGCGCCATCTCGCGGAGTCCCTCCTCAGATTGCACCTCGAGCCGGGCATCGAGTGCTGCGAGCGCTACGGCGAAGTCGGACGGGTGGGTGGCGATGCAGTGTTCCGAGGCCCCAAGGATCGCGTGGTTGTGGTGCTCGCCGTCGAGGGCCGCACATCCTGCCCCGGGCTCGCGTTTGTTGCAGGGTTTGGAGACGTCGGTGAAGTAGGCGCACCGGGTGCGTTGCAGGAGGTTGCCGCCGGCGGTGGCGACGTTGCGCAGCTGGCCGGAAGCGCCCGAGAGCAGTGCCTCGCTCAGCAACGGGAACCGGCCCCGAACGAAAGGGTCAACGGCGATGTCGCTGTTGCGGGCCAGTGCCCCGATCCGCAGGCTGCTACCCGCGGTCTCCTCGACCTGTCCGAGCGGGAGGCCGGTGACGTCGACGAGCAGGCTCGGCGTCTCCACGCCGAGCTTCATCAGGTCGACGAGGTTGGTGCCTCCGCCCAGATAGCGGGCGTGCGCGTCGGCGTACGTCAAGGCGACGGCTTCGGCGATGTCAGTGGGCCGCGCATACCCGAACTCCCTCATGCCCGACCACCCGCCGCTTCCGAAACCGCCGCGACGATGTTGACGTACGCCCCGCACCGGCAGAGGTTGCCGCTCATCCGCTCCCGGATCTCGGCAGCGTCCAGGCGCACGTCGGTGTCGGCCACGTCAGCGGCGACGGCGCTCGGCCATCCGCGTGCGGCCTCGTCGAGGACCGCGACGGCCGAGCAGATCTGCCCGGGTGTGCAGTAGCCGCACTGGAGTCCGTCGTGGTCGATGAAGGCCTGCTGCACCGGGTGCAGCTCACCGTCGGAGGCCAGTCCCTCGATCGTGGTGATCTCACGGCCTTGTTGAGCGACGGCGAGCAGCAGGCAGGCATTTGCCCGGCGACCTTCGACGAGCACCGTGCAGGCCCCACACTGGCCGTGGTCGCAGCCTTTCTTCGACCCGGTCAGGTCGAGGTGCTCGCGCAGAGCATCGAGCAGGGTGGTTCGGTGGTCGAGTGTCAACGACCGGGTCTGGCCGTTGACGCGCAGGGAGATGGTGCTCGCAACAAGGTGTGCGGCCATGAATCCTCCACGATGTGAGTGGTGCTCAAAACGGGTTCCTGGTGACGCCCGTCGTTCACGCTACTGCGCCCACCAAACCTGCCACCTGGACGCATGTCCACGCGGCTGCCTGGAGGGATCGTGCGGTCTGTCGGGTGAAAAAACCGAACGCCACCGGTTGCGTACTTGGAGGTGGAGCGAGTAGGCAGGGGGCTGGACCGCAACCAGGAGGCAGCATGCGCAAGAGCCATCTCACCAGTCACGCCCGCGGCACGACAACCAACGTCTGGAGACAGTGGCGACTCCGGCGCGGCGTCGCTGCCGCCGTGGTGGGCTTGCTGGCGACGTCGCTGCCGTTCCTCGGGTCCGGCGGTAGCGCCTCCGGCTCCACCGGACAGGTGGCGCGGGAGGGTTCCCGCGCCGCTGCTGCTCTGGCACTGCCGGCCGGAACCGACCGCCAAGCAGTCGCGCGTGGACGTGGCGGTGCGGTCTCGTCGGTCGACCCGAACGCCAGCCGGATCGGCGTACGGGTCCTGCGCCAGGGTGGCAACGCGGTCGATGCCGCCGTCGCGACCGCTGCGGCGCTCGGGGTAACCGAGCCGTTCAGCTCAGGCATCGGCGGTGGCGGCTACTTCGTCTTCTACCAGGCGCGCAGCGGCCGCATCACCACCCTGGACGGCCGCGAGACAGCACCCGCCGGCATCAGACGCGACGCGTTCATCGACCCCAGCACAGGTGAGCCCTACCCGTTCTTCCCCGACTTGGTGACGAGCGGCGTCTCCGTCGGCGTCCCTGGAACTCTGGCGACCTGGAAGAAAGCATTGAACAACTGGGGGACGACATCATTGCGGCAGGCGCTGCGGCCATCGGAGCTGCTCGCCCGTGACGGGTTCCGGGTCGACGAGACGTTCAACCGTCAGGTCGACGAGAACGCCGAGCGGTTCTCCGCCTTCCCCTCGACGACAAAGCTGTACCTGCCAGGTGGCGATCCGCCGGCGATCGGGAGCAGGTTCCGCAACCCGGACCTGGCCAGGACCTATCACCTCATCGGCGAACGCGGCACCCGGTTCTTCTACAACGGTCCGCTGGCCGCCGAGATCGCCCAGACCGTGCAGTCGCCACCGGCGCGGAAGAACACCGACCTACCGATACCGCCCGGATCGATGACCAGACGGGACCTCGCGAAGTACAACGTCATCACCCGGCGCCCCACACACGTCAGGTATCGCAACATCGACGTCTTCGGCATGGCGCCGTCGTCCTCCGGTGGGACAACGGTGGGGGAGACACTCAACATCCTCGACAACTTCCGCCTCTCGCCAGAGCGCCGGGTGCGGAGCCTGCACCTGTACCTCGAGGCGTCGGCCCGCGCCTTCGCCGACCGCGCGGCCTACGTCGGAGACCCGGCGTTCGTCGACGTACCCACGAAGCGGCTCACGTCCAAGCCCTTCGCTTACACACGCGCCTGCACGATCGACCCACGGCACGCGGCAACCAAGCCGGTGCCTCCGGGGCCGTTGTACGGGGCCGGGTGCCGACCGTCGTCGGCGGACGAGACCAAGCCCGACACTGAGGGCCTCTCGACCACCCACGTGTCGGTGGTCGACCGGTGGGGTAACGCGGTGTCGTACACGCTGACCATCGAGCAGACTGGCGGCTCAGGCATCGTGGTGCCGCAGCGAGGATTCCTCCTCAACAACGAGCTGACCGACTTCACGACCGAGTACGTGCAGTCCGACCCGAACCGGATTCAGCCCGGCAAGCGTCCGCGGTCTTCGATGTCTCCCACGATTGTGTTGCGCAACGGCCGGCTCGCGTTCGTGCTCGGCTCGCCGGGCGGCTCCACCATCATCACCACGGTGGTCCAGATCCTGATCAACCGCATCGACTTCGACCTGACGCTGCTGCAAGCCGTGGCGGCACCACGGGCGGCACAGCGAAATACGCCCGACGTGACGGCCGAGCAGGCGTTCATTGACCGGTACGGGTCGCGGCTGGAGCAGTATGGGCACACGTTCGTGGTGCCCGGTGAACCAGGCACGTCGGCGGCGGAGATCGGTGCTGCGGCGGCCATCGAGGTGAGACCGGGTGGGCTGCTCATCGCTGTGGCCGAGCCTACGCGCCGTGGTGGCGGCGACGCCGAAGTCGTGTGCCCGGGATGGGTTTCCCAGTGTCGTTGAGTCCACCTGCTGCTTGACTCCGCCGGTCGTTCGGGCGGGGTCAGGTGGCGCAGGTGCGCACCGCCATCACGGCGTACACGCGGGCGCAGGCGACGACGTCCGCCACCGCAACGTGCTCGTCTGTGGCATGGGCGAACCGGACGTCGCCCGGGCCGTACTGCACGGTCGCGATGCCGGCGCGAGAGTACTGCCGAAGATCCGATCCGTAGGAACCGCCGTAGACAGCCGGTGCCTGTCGGCGTACGTCGGCGACTGCACGTGAGAGCTCACCGAGCAGCGGGTGTCCGTCGGGCAATGCTCCAGGTGCGAAACGGCCTCCGGGCCAGCTGACGCGGGCGGGATGGTCGGCAAGCCAGACGTCGGCAGCGCACGCGTCGGCGATCGCGCCCTCGAACGCAGCCATGGCTTCGTCGATGGTCTCGTCGAGCCGAACCCCGTAGCGCCCGTCGGCGACCAGCCGGTCCGGCACCGTGCTCGCCCAACCCCCGGCCGACACCAGCCCTACCGACAGTGGCCACGGCAGGCCGAGGTGGTCGAAGTACGGCGCGGAGGTGGCGTTGCGGTAAGCCTCGAGCTCACGCAGCCGCCGGTGCAGGTACTCGAACTTCTCGATCGCGCTGACGCCGCGGCGCCGGGTCGAGCCATGGGTGGCGAGACCCGCTACTTCCAGCCTGAAGGTCAGTGACCCGGCGTTGGCGGGGATGAGCGCGCCCTGGGTGGGTTCTGCGTTGATGCAAACTCCGGCGCGATGTCCGCGTCGCAAGGTGGCGTACGCGCCGAGGCCGCCGTCCTCCTCCGCAGCGACGAAGTGCACGGCCAGCGGTGCCGCGAGGGTGACCCCGGCCCGACGCACCGCGGCCACCGCACCGAGCGCGGCTGCCACGCCGCCCTTCATGTCACAGGCGCCACGCCCCCAGGCCAGACCGTTCCTGACGCGGAGTGTGAACGGGTCACCGTCGGGCCATCGGTCGAGATCACCGGCTGGGACGACGTCGGTGTGGCCGTACAACGCCAGCGCCGGCACCACCGTCGGGTCGCCGAGCAGACCCACGCATCCCATCGCAGTCGAGCGCTCCACCTCCACCCCGGGGAAGTCCGGTTGCTGCTGCTCGGCTGCCACGTCGATCTCCCAGCTGTCGACACTCAGGCCGAGCTGGCCAAGCCGGTCGGCGCACCACCGCTGCACGTCGATCTCACCCTCAGTCCCGTCGACGGAAGGGATCGCGACGAGGTCACCCAGGTCGCGCAGGATCTCCCCGCTGTCGACAGCCGCGACCGCGGCGGCTTCTTCTGCAGTCAGCTCACCCATGGCCACGACTATCGCAGGCCGTGGAGCAGGTGTCGGCTCTGTGTGCGGGGTGCGACAAGATGTCGTTCGTGACCCAAGCCTTGTACGTGTTCGACGGCCACAACGACCTGCCCTGGGCGATGCGTGAGCTTTGCGGCTACGACTTCGCTGAGGCAGATCTGCTGGGCGGGGAGGCACGGCTTCAGACCGACGTACCGCGGCTCCGCAGCGGAGGCGTCGGCGCACAGTTCTGGTCGGTGTTCGTGCCGTGCAGCCTTGCCGGCCAGGCGGCCGTCACCGCCACACTGGAGCAGATCGACTTCGTCCGGAGTCTGGTCGCGCGCTACCCCAACGAGTTCTCGCTCGTCACCACCGCGCACCAGGTCGAGCTCGCCGCACGTGCCGGTAGGGTCGCCTCGCTGATGGGGATGGAGGGAGGCCACAGCATCGACTGCTCGTTGGGCACCTTGCGCATGATGCACCTGCTCGGCGTCCGCTACCTCACGCTGACGCACAACGAGAACGTCCCGTGGGCCGACTCGGCGACAGACGAGCCGTTGCTCGGCGGGCTCAGCGAGTTCGGACGCGACGTCGTCCGTGAGATGAACCGGCTCGGCATGTTCGTTGACCTCTCCCATGTTTCGCCCGACGTGATGCGCGATGCGCTGGCGACCTCGATCGCACCGGTGATCTTCAGCCATAGCTGCGCCAAGGCGCTGTGCAACATCAACAGGAACGTCCCGGACGAAATCCTCGTGGACATGGCCCGAGGAGGGGGCGTCTGCATGGTGACGTTCGTGCCGATGTTCGTGCACCAGGGTGTGGCCAACTGGTACGCCGGCTGTCTGGATATCGTCGAGCAGCGCGGCGGTGACCGTCGCCGGTTCTCCGACGTCGACAAGGTGCTGGTCGAGCGGATACTGACTGACCCGCCGCCTGCGTGCACGGTCGACGACGTGGCCGACCACGTCGAGCACGTCCGGGACGTCGCGGGCGTCGAGCACGTCGGCATCGGCGGCGACTACGACGGCGCGACCTTCTTCCCCGACCGGATGGGTGACGTGGCCAGCTATCCGCTGCTGCTGGACACGCTGCGCGGCCGCGGCTGGTCCGAGGCCGACCTGACGCGGCTCGCCCACGGCAACGTCGTCCGCGCCATGCGTGACATGGAGCTGGCGGCCGACTGACGGTGGCAGCGGCGCCGAAACGTACCGTGGGGGTATGCACCCGCCTGGGACAGCCGCCGATGCGTCCGTCGACCGCCCGGTTGTCGGGCTGGTCCTGGCTGCCGGCGCCGGTCGACGGCTGGGCCAGCCCAAGGCGCTCGTCCGTGACGACGACGGCACACCATGGGTTGCGCGTGCAGCTCAGACCCTGCGGGCCGCCGGGGCAACTCGGGTCTACGTGGTGATCGGCGCGGAGGCTGAAGCAACGCGAGCCTTGGTGCCGACGGGCTGCGTCGCGGTCGAGGCGCCCGACTGGGACGAGGGCATGGGCGCGTCGCTGCGGGCAGGTCTGTCCCGGGTACTGCTCGAACGTCCTGACGAAGTGGCGGCGCTGGTGATGCTCGTCGACACCCCCGACGTAGGTGCGGCGGTCGTCCACCGGCTCCTCGGCCTGGCCGCACCCGACGCATTGGCCCGGGCGGCCTACGACGGCGTCCCGGGTCATCCCGTGCTGATCGGCCGCGCGCACTGGGCCGGGGTGCTCGAGCTGGCCATCGGAGACAGCGGCGCCCGGAACTACCTACGCGACCGGCGGGTCGACCTCGTCGCGTGCGAAGACCTGGGCTCTGGCCGCGACGTCGATACCCCTGCCGACCTTGGGGAATGGCGCGCCGTAGGACAGTCTGGACAGGTGTCCCGCCCGCCCGATACTGCCAACCCGTCCGAGCTGCCCGAGATGACGTCGGCTGCGGCGCTCGCGGAGCGGTTGTCGCGGACCGGCTACCTCACCGACGACGGCCTGGCCACCATCGGCTACCTGGCGTTGGCGATGCACCGGCCACTTCTGCTGGAAGGTGAGCCGGGAACCGGCAAGACGGCCCTGGCCGAAGCGTTGGCCGAGGCGCTGGATGTCGACCTCATCCGGCTGCAATGCCATGAGGGCATCGACGCGAGCCAGGCCCTCTACGACTGGGACTTCGCCCGCCAGATCCTGCACCTGCGCACCGTCGAGGCGGTGAGCGGTCACCGTGAGGTGGACCAGATCGAGGTCGAGAAGTCGCTGTTCGACGAGCGGTTCCTGCTCGCCCGACCGATCCTGCGGGCGCTGCGCGAAAGCCCCGTCGTGCTGCTCATCGACGAGATCGATCGTGCGGACGACGAGTTCGAGGCGTTCCTGCTCGAAGTGTTGTCGACCAACCAGGTGACGATTCCGGAGTACGGCACAGTGCGGGCGGTGTCGCCACCGATTGTGGTGCTGACCTCCAACCGCACCCGCGAGGTGCACGACGCACTCAAACGTCGCTGTCTCTATCACTGGGTCGACCATCCAGGGCTCGAGCGCGAGATCGCGATCGTGCGTCGGCGTCTTCCCGACGTGCCTGCACGGCTGGCCGAGCAGGTCGCGCAGGCGACTCAGCGGCTGCGTGCGCGCGACGACCTGGTCAAGCCGCCCGGGGTGGCTGAGACACTCGACTGGGCGCAGGCGTTGCACACCCTCGGCGCGAGCGAGCTCGATCTCGAGCAGGCGGCGGCGACGCTGGGTGCGGTGCTGAAGTATCGCGAGGATGCCGAGCGGGTACGGGCCTCGTTGGACAAGATTCTCTCGGCATGACGATGACCGCCCCCCTGCATGCGGCCGACGAGATCCTGGCTGCGTTCGCCGTCGCGCTTCGATCGGCCGGCGTTGCGGTGACCATGGACCGCACCGCCACGTT
>JACCVZ010000353.1 GCA_013697905.1 Nocardioidaceae bacterium | reverse complement strand
CGTGAGAGGCATCGGCGACGAATGCGGCCTGGCGGTCAAACGCGTTCTCGAGACGGTCGAGCATCTGATCAAACGAGTGCGCGAGCGCCTGCACCTCGTCGCCTCGACCGGTGATCGCCATCCGCGGGCGCAGGTCACCCTTCTCGACGCACCCGGCGACCGCGGCCATCCGGCGCAGCGGCGCAGCGGTTCGCGCGGCTACCAGGAAGCCTCCGACCGCCGCGCCGAGCAGACCAAGCGCACCCGCCAGCACAAACGCTCGCCGGACAACCGCTTCCGCACGCTGCACCGGCTGCAGAGACTGGGCAACCCCGAGACGGACGGTGCGCCCCGCGAAACGGTCGGAAACCACGAGCACACGCACGCGGCCGAGATCCGGGAATCCCGCCACCGAGAACCCGAGCGGCGATCGCAGGATCGCTCGCGCCGCGGCTTCCTCGCGACGCTGGTCCTCGAGCGTCTCCCCAGACTCCCCACCCGCGTGTACGAGACCGAGCAGCTCGGGCTGATTCGTCAGCGGTGCGCCGGCTTGCGGATCGACGAAGACCAGCTGCGTCTGAGCCCGGAAACGCTGAGCGGCAACGTAGGCGCGCGCGCGCCGTGCGACGTCGGCGGGATCGGACGCGCTGCTGACGACCGCCCGTCGCAGCGCGTCGGTCTCGGTGCGCAGGTCTTGATCCAGCCGGTCGCGCAACTCCGTGGAGGTCTCGTAATCGACGGCCTCGAACGCGACGCCGAGACACAGCACGACGGCTGCCGCCACGAGCAGGGTGATCCGCCCCCGCAGGCCGCCGATGCGACTCACCGAACGGTCAGGCGGTAGCCGACCGAGCGCACCGTGTCGATCGGCGCGGGTTCTCCAGAGGCCGCAAGCTTCTTACGTACGTAGCCGACGTAGACTTCCACGACGTTGGTCTGAGGCTCGAAGTCATAGCCCCAGACCCCGCCAAGCAGCTGCTCGCGCGAGAGCACCTGGTTGGGGTGTCGCATGAAGTACGCCAGCACGTCGAACTCCTTGGCTGAAAGTTCTATGTGCAGGTCGTCGCGCCATACCGTGCGCGCCAGCAGGTCGAGCTCGATGCCCGCGGCGGCCAAGCGCGTGGTGTGCGGCTGGGTCGGGCCGCGCAAGTGGGCGCGGACGCGGGCCAGCAGCTCGTCGACCGAAAAAGGCTTGGTGACGTAATCGGTCGCACCCGCGTCCAGTCCCTCGACGCGGTCGGCGACCTCGGCGCGCGCGGTCAGCACGATCACCGGCAGGGCGGGCTTGGCCGCGCGGATGCCCCGCAGGACATCGATGCCGTCGCGACCGGGCAGCCCGCGATCAAGGATCACGAGGTCAACGTCCCGCGTCAGCGCGGCGCGCTCCCCGATGAGACCGTCCGCGGCCTTCTCGACGACATGACCGTGAGCCTGCAGGGCGCGCGCGACGAAGTCGGCGATCGCTGCCTCGTCTTCGATGAGCAGAACGCGCACAGTCGGATCCTAGGCCGACCAGATGGGAAAACTCTCAGGTTGCGCCCACCTTGTTCCCAGCCCTGATGCCGACACTGCCGTCATGCCCGCGACCGCCCTACTGCGCCCGCGAAGCGCCTCGCCACCGCGAGTCTGGTGGGCTGACGCACTCGCCGCCCTCGCCGGACTCGGGCTCGGGATCACGCTCGCGCTGGCGATCAGCGCCGAGAGCGCCGGCGCACTGCGATCGCCGGGCGGCATCACGACGGCGCTCGGACGCCTGACCGGCCTGGTCGGCGCCTACGGACTGCTCATCGTTCTACTGCTGGCGGCCCGCCTGCCCGCGATCGAGCGGGTCGTGGGCCAAAACCGCGTGATCGGCTGGCATCGCCTTCTGGCGCCGTGGACGCTCGTCCTGATCGCCGCGCACGGCGTGCTGATTGCAGTCGGCTACGCCCAGGCCGCCGGCATCCACCCGGCCCGCCAGCTCAGCATCCTGATCCTGTCCTATCCCTGGGTGCTGGCCGCCACGGTCGGGTTCGTGCTGCTCGTCGCCGCTGGTGTGAGCAGCTACAGGATCGCGCGCCGCCGTCTCAGCCATGAGACGTGGTGGGTCGTGCACCTCTACACCTATCTCGCGCTCGCGCTGGCCTTCGCCCACCAGATCATCACCGGAGCATCATTTGTCGGGCATCCCGTCGCCCGTGCGTGGTGGATCGCGCTGTGGCTCGGAGCCATCGGCGCGGTGCTCACCCATCGCATCGGCCAACCCGCGCTCCGCAGCCTGCGCCACCGACTGCGGGTGATCGCGGTCGAGCGAGACGCGCCTGGCGTTGTGACGGTGATTCTCGAAGGGCGCGACCTTGACCGGCTGCCCCTCGCGGGCGGCCAGTTCGCGCAATGGCGTTTCCTGACCCGTGAACGGTGGTGGCAGGCCCACCCCTACTCGCTGTCGTCGCTGCCGCGCGGCGATCACATCCGCATCACCGTGAAGGATCTCGGCGACCATTCCGGGGGTCTGGCGTCGCTGCGGCCTGGCACGCGGGTGGCGCTGGAGGGCCCCTACGGAAACTTCACGCGGCACGCATGCCGCGGCGACCGCTTGCTGCTGGTCGGAGCCGGCGTCGGCGCCGCCGTCCTCCCAGCCCTGCTCGAAGACCTTCCCGAGGACACGGACGTGGTCGTCATCAACCGCGCTTCAACAACCGCGGATCTGGTGCTCCGCGAGGAGATCACAAGTCTCGTGAGCGCCCGTGGCGGCGCTCTGATCGAGTTGACCGGATCACGCAGCGACGTGCGACTCGACGCCGATCGCCTGCGACGACTGGTGCCCGACATCGCTGGGCGCGACGTCTACGTCTGCGGCCCCGACGAGCTGGCCTCCAGCCTCCTGCGAAGCGCGGCCGAAGCCGGCGTTGCACACGAACGCCTGCACCACGAAGCCTTCTCCCTCTGAACGACCGAGAACGGAACCCACGATGCGCCGAACCCCGATCGTCCTCACCTCAACCGTCGCCGGCCTCGCTGCGGTGCTCTCCTTCCAACAGCAGCCCCGGGGTCCCCTCGCCGGACTCGCACCGCCCTCGCTTAGCAGCACGCCCGTGGCCAGCGAGCGCGCCAGCAAATCGATGCAAACCGCCGACGGGATTGCGGTACCTAACCAGTACGGCGTTGTCCAGGTGCGAGTGACCATGAAAGACGGACGGATCAGCGCTGTCACACCGTTGCAACTGCCCCAGGGCGACCCGAAGTCCGCACAGATCAGCACCGTCGCCGCACCGGCCCTCTCCCGCCAGGTCATCGCTGCGCAGAGTGCGCAGATCGACGGGATCTCCGGAGCCTCCTACACGAGCGCCGGCTACGCCGAGTCGCTGCAGGCCGCGATCGACCAGCTTCCCGCGGCGCCTGGTCCCACCGCCTGAAATCCGTGCGCCACGCCGAGCAAGTCATGGGCACCGTCGTGTCGTTCGAGATACGGCCCGGCGACGAGAGCCGCCACGCCGCCACCGCCGCGCTCGAGAGAGCGTGCACCATCCTGCACGCCGCCGACGACACGTTCAGCCTCTACATGCCGATGAGCCCGATGAGCCGCCTGCGACGCGGCGAGACCAGCCTTGAACAGTCGCCACCCGAGATCGCCGAAGTCCTCGGGTACTGCGCCGAAGCCCGCAGGCTCTCCGACGGCTGGTTCGACCCCTGGGCCATGCCCGGCGGTCTCGACCCGACCGGACTGGTCAAGGGCTGGGCCACCCAGCGTGCCGCTCAGGTCTTGGAGGACTCCGGGATGGCCGCCGCAATGGTCAACGGCGCCGGCGACATCGCCTGCTTCGGCCGGCCCGAGACCGGCCGTGCGTGGACGGTCGGCATCCAGGATCCCCACCACCCCAAGCGTGTCCTGAGGACAGTTCGAGTCGAGCGTGCGATCGCCACTTCGGGAACCTCACAGCGCGGCGAGCACATATACGACCCGTTCCTCGGCGTCCCCGGTTCGCACGCGCTGTCGGCGACCGTGACCGGGCCAAGCCTCGCCATGGCCGACGCTCTGGCCACGGCACTGCTCGCGAGAGGAGCGACGGGAGTGCCGTGCGTCCGCGCCTTGCCCGGCTACGACGCCTTCGTGATCAAGGCCCGTCCGCAGTTACAGCACCGATAGGGCACTATGCGCTACGTCGCTTGCAGCCGGGTAGCGGACCGCGACGCCTGATCGGTTGACCCGGCGCCCGAGGGAGACCGCACGAGCACGATGTAGTTGGCGCCACCGTGACGCAACAGCGGTACGTCCTGATCCGCGAGGCTCTGGAGCCGGAGCTGAAGCATGCGTGCCAGGCGCTCCGGCAGCCGCCATCCGAGGAAGGAGAAGTCCCCGAAGCCGACCGTGGTGCTCTTGACCGGCTCGAGTCCCGACGAGCGCAGCAGACGGTCAAATTCCGCGCGACCGTGGTACTGCATCGGGTACTCCCTCCACGCCCGCAAGCCCTCCGAGGCAAGCCACGCGGCCACACGGCGGCGCAAAGGCAAGAGACGCACATTGCGGCGCGGGTCAAGCATGACGTCAATCCGAGCGCGATTGACGGCACTCACGACGGCGACCCCGCCGGGAGCCAGCACCCGTGCTATCTCGTCGAGGGCGGCTGGAGCGGACGCCACCCAAGGAATGACGGCAACCGCCACCACCAGCCGGAATGTGCCGTCGGCGAACTCCAGCCGCGCGACGTCGCCGAGTTGCACCGTGAGGCGGTCTGCGGAGCCGGCCGCGTCCGCTCGGCGCCGTGTCGCATCGACCAATGCCGGGCTGACATCGATCGCGTCGACCTTGAGGCGGCGACGCGCAAGCTCGACCGCGAGGACCCCAGAACCGCAGCCGACCTCGAGCGCGCGAACTCCTGCTGGCAGCGCGAGTCCGTCGATCCACTCGAGAACTACGTCCCGCCGGCGACTGAAGACCAGCCCGGGCAGGCTGTCGTCTTCGTACAAGTCCGACCACCACGCGGCCTCCGCCTCGAAGTGGGCAGTCACGCGCGCCAAGTGGTCAGGGGGCAGAGCTTGCGACATGGCGCTCCTTGCTGAATACGTGGTCTGGGTGAGTGCGGACGCCCGGGGAAACCGGCTGGGTCCAGAAACGAATGTGCAGCCGGCATGCGAGCGGAACGGCCCGCGACCCGAACCGTGACGACCCGGGTCCATGGACCGCTGGCACGAACCCACCATTTCTAGCGCGCGCGGACACCTGGGCGCCCTGCTCGGAAGAGCCCTCCTCGTCCTGGTCGTTCTCCTGCTCGCTGCTCAAGACGTCGAGCGTATCGGCGAGCGCCACATCGACTCTCGTGCCGTCGGCCTTCCGGACCTCGACCGTGTAGGCGGTCGTCTCGTCGATCGCCTGCTGATTGGGCTGATGCCAGCGTCTCGCCGGGCTTAGGCTTTCTCGGCGCGCGTCTCGGGCGTCTCCTTCTCAACCGACACGCCCTTGCCGCTACCGACGGACTCAAGCGCCGCCTGGCCGGCACCGTCGGCAATCGCGCCGGTGACCATCCCCTCGGACTCGTTCGTGGCCGATGCGCCTGTTTACGCGTCGGCCGTCGGGCGTCGTCCAACGTCCGTAGTAGGAGCCCCACTTGACATACAGAGTCCCGGTCCCGTGGGGCCGCTTCATGCGCCTCTGAGAGCAAGCGCAGAAAATTCGCCCCACCCGTGCAGAAGATTCTCCCCGGATTGTCTCCGTCCGGTGATCTACGAAGATCGTCGCGAACGCAGAAAGGCAGAAAGGCCCGCGTTTTGCGGGCCTTTCGTCGAATCGGGGAGACAGGATTTGAACCTGCGACCGCCCGGCCCCCAGCCGGAGGGATCCAGGCGTACCCGCTGCGATTCGGCGCTCTGAAGCGGTCTCAGTTGCTCTGAGTTGGGCTCGGT
>JACCVZ010000351.1 GCA_013697905.1 Nocardioidaceae bacterium | reverse complement strand
GAATCCGCGGAAGCGAACTTGAAATGAACCGACGATGGATAACTCTTGCGGCGTTCGGTCGCCCTCCGGCAAACATTGCCCGCTTCACGTCCGCCCGGGCCTCACCTCGTCGTCCCACGCCAGCAAGTCTGAAGCGCCCCAGGTTTGATGCCGCTCCTGTTTGAGTCCAGGAGGATGTGCACCATGCCGAAGAAGATCGATGATGAGCTGAAGGCCACAGCTGTGCGGATGGTCAATGACCACCATGTATCCGGGCGGGACGATCAGCGATCCCCAGTGGTAGAAGACGTTCCCGAGCGAGAGGATCGTGGCCTCGTTGCCGTCGTGGCGGTTGAATAATGAAGTAAACGCGGTCACCGGCTTGTCGGTGAGCGTGCCGTCTCGCCACAGCCCACCGGTCTGGTCGATGAACTGCTTGAGCTGTGCGCACGGCGCGCCGAAGCGGGTCGGGGTGTGAACCGCCCTGGGTTCTCCGGAGGGTGTGATCCAACCAAGGAAGGAAGAATCGGATCATGCCTGCACCGAAGAAGTACGACGAGGAGACGATGGCCAGGGCGGTACGGATGTATCGCGACCGGTTCGCTGAGGGCGACGTCTCCCAGCTGACCGCCCGCCGCGAGGTGGGTGAGCTGTTGGGGGTCAATCAGTCCACGCTGAGGAACTGGATCCGCCGTGAGGAGGGCACCAGCACGGCTGCCGCGGGGGCCGGCGATGACGGTGAGAGCGTCGAGCATCAGAACGCTCGGCTGCGTCGCGAGAACGCTCGGCTACGCCGGGCGAACGAGATCTTGAAGACCTCCTCGGCGTTTTTCGCAGCGGCGGAGCTCGACCGCCAGCTCGGCAACCACTGACTGTCCCCACCAGGGTCATCGTGGACTACATCGCCACCTACAAGGACAGGTTCGGGGTCGAGCCGATCGTGGAGGTGCTCAACGAGCACGGCATCACGATCGCCCTGAGCACCTACTACGAGCACGCCGCCCGCGGATTCGGGCCGACCGCGGCCGAGCTGGAGGACGCCTACGCCGCGAACGAGGTGCACCGGCTATGGACGAAGAACCGGTGCCTCTACGGCCAGCACAAGCTGTGGAAGGCGGCCCGGCGGTCCGGGGGTCTGTGCGGGGTCCAGCGCGGCCGTGACCAGGTCGCCCGGCTGATGCACACCGCAGGGATCCGCGGTGTGGTCCGGGGCAAACGCTCCACGATCACCACCATCTCCGAGCCCGCGGCGCCGAGGCACCCCGACCACATCAACCGGGCCTGGGACACCCCCACGCGGCCCGACCAGTGGTGGGTGGCCGACTTTTCCTACGTGTGGACGTTGGCCGGCTTCGTCTACGTCTCGTTCGTCACCGACGTCTACTCCCGGCGCATCTTGGGCTGGCGGGTCACCACCTCCAAGACGACACCGCTGGTGCTCTCCGCCCTCGAGCAAGCCATCTTCACCCGCCGACGCGGCAGTGCCGATCACGGCTTCGAGTTCACCACCACCGGGCTCGTGCACCACTCCGATGCCGGGTCGCAGTACACATCTGTGGCGTTCACCGAGGAACTGCGCGAGGCCGGAATCACAGGCTCGATCGGCACCGTCGGCGACGCGCTCGACAACGCGCTGATGGAATCGACCATCGGCCTGTTCAAGACCGAGGTCATCCAGCACGAGAAGCCCATCGGCCGGTCCTGGAGCGGACGCGCCGAAGTCGAGAAGGCCACCGCCTCCTGGGTCCACTGGTACAACACGACCCGGCTCCACACCTCCATCAACGACATCCCGCCGGTCGAGTACGAGGAGGACTACCACCACATGGCCAGCGACTCACCCGACAGCTACAGTCGGACCGCTGCTGCCTAACCCCGGTCTTTCATGAGGGTGGGCGGACGGGCACATCGGTGGCGTGGTGGTGATGGCCGGCGACTGGGGTGATTCCGGGTACGACGCTTGGCCGGCTGGCGCTGCCGGGCTGCGGTTCTCCGGGTTCCTCGGGTCGGTGGCGGACGCTCGGTCAGGCAGGCAGGTAGCAAACACGGATGTTGGACGCGTCGACGCCGAGCGATGAGCAGGTT
>JACCVZ010000333.1 GCA_013697905.1 Nocardioidaceae bacterium | reverse complement strand
GAGGTGACTGCGCCTCGCTCCGCCCTCAGCACCCCCGTCCTGGCCCGCGCCGGTGTCACCGGCACGCTGCGGGCGTCGCTGGTGGGTCTCGTCGGCTCGGCACCGGTCGATCTCACCTTGCAGCCAGGCATGTTCGATCCCGAACGACCCGTGCCAAGTTCCAGTGCCGCAGTCGAGTCGGTCACACTCACTGAGGGCACCGCCGTGGCCAGGTTCGAGCTCGAAGCAGCGCACGACGGCGACGACCTCGACCTCTACGTCTACCGCGACGACGAGCTGGTGGCGTCAGCGGACTCGCTCGCCGGCGACGAGCAGGTGACGCTGGTACACCCACGGTCAGGCGGCTACGACGTGTACGCCGTCTCGGCCCCTTCCAACACCGCGACCAGGACCCCGGCGCAGCTGACCAGTTGGGTGCTACCGAAGTCCGTTCGCTCGAGAGCGCCCATCACGCCACGGCCGCTGAGGGTGACGGGTGGGCGACTCGTCGACATCACCGTGTCGTGGCGGCATCTCGACCAGTCGAAGCGGTGGTTCGGCTACCTGAAGTTTCCCGATTCACCCCATCGCACCTATCTCACCCTCGACTGAGCGCTCGGCTGGATCGGACGACTCGAGCCCGAGCTCGGTCACGGTCTTCTCCCGCATCTCCACCTTGCGGACCTTGCCCGTGACGGTCATCGGAAACTCGTCGACGATCATCACGTAGCGCGGGATCTTGAAGTGGGCGAGCTTGCCCTGCGAGAACTCACGCACCGCGCCGGCGTCCAGCGGCTGCGTCCCGTCCCGCATCCTCACCCAGGCGCAGACTTCCTCGCCGTACTTCTCGTCGGGGACCCCGATCACCTGCACGTCGGCGATGTCGGGGTGGGTGTAGAGAAACTCTTCGATTTCGCGCGGATAGACATTCTCACCGCCCCGGATGATCATGTCCTTGATCCGGCCGACGATGTTGGCGTAGCCGTCCTCGCGGATGACCGCCAGGTCGCCGGTGTGCATCCACCCGTCGCTGTCGATCGACTCCGCGGTCAGCTCCGGCTCTTCCCAGTAGCCGATCATCACCGAGTAGCCACGTGTGCAGAGCTCGCCTGGTTCGTCGCGCGGCAACGTCTCCCCGGCCACCGGATCGACGATCTTGATCTCGACATGAGGGTGGACGCGGCCGATCGTCGACGTACGCCGCTCGAGGTCATCGTCGACCCGCGTCTGCGTCGACACCGGCGAGGTCTCGGTCATTCCGTAGGCGATGCCGACCTCGGCCATGTGCATGTCGTGCACGCAGCGCTTCATCACCTCGATGGGACAGGGCGAGCCCGCCATCAGCCCGGTCCGCAATGACGACAAGTCGTAGGCCGGGTCGTCCTCACCGTTCATGGCTGGGTGGTTCTGCATCGCGATGAACATCGTCGGGACGCCGTACACCCCCGTGCACTTCTCGTCGGAGACGGCTTGCAAGGTGTCACCGGGGTCGAACGCCGGTGCAGGGATGACCATGGCTGCGCCGTGGCTGGTGCAGCCGAGGTTGCCCATCACCATGCCGAAGCAGTGGTAAAAGGGCACGGGGATGGCAAGCCGGTCCTGCTCGGTGAAACCGATGAGCTCGGTGACGAAGTATCCGTTGTTGAGGATGTTGCGGTGGCTCAGCGTCGCCCCCTTGGGGAAGCCGGTCGTGCCAGACGTGTACTGGATGTTGATCGGGTCGGTCGGCTTGAGCGTCGCCAACCGCTCGACAACGGCATCCGCTGCGACGCCGTCGCCGGCCGCGACCAGCTCGTCCCAGTCCGACGTGGCGATGTAGACGACTTCCTCCAGCGCCTCGCAATCACCTCGGACCTCGTCGACCATGCCGCGGTAGTCACTGGACTTGAACTGCCTCGCACAGATGAGCATCCGCAGGCCGCTCTGATTCAACACGTACGAAAGCTCGTGCGTGCGGTAGGCGGGGTTGATGTTGACCAAGACCGCGCCGATCTTGGCGGTGGCGTACTGGACGATCGTCCACTCGGCGCAGTTCGGCGCCCAGATTCCTACCCGGTCACCGACGGCGATGCCCCTGCCGAGCAGACCGCGGGCTACCTCGTTGACGGCGGCGTCGAACTCGGCGTACGTCCACCGGCGACCTGAGGCCACCTCGACCAGGGCCTCGCGGTCACCATGCCGCGCAGCGGTGCGCTCGAGGTTGGCGCCGATCGTCTCCTCGAGGAGAGGCACGTCGGTCGGTCCGGCAGCGTAGGACAGGCCGGGGTCGCTGGCACGCTCAACCATGGCTCAGCGTAAGCCGTCTCGCGACGGTGACGCCAGCCGCCTCGTCGCTACACGAGGAGGGCTCAGGCGTCTCGCCTGATGAAGAGCGTCCCACCGGCCACCAGCAAAATGGCGATGCCGACCCAGAAGACGACCGTGCTCGCACCCAGGCCCCAGATGGTCGTCTCCGAGGAGACGTCGAGGTTCGCGAAGAGCTCGAACGGTCGGAACATCGTCCTGCGACCGGCAGATGCGGGGAGCAAGTTGGCCAGTTTGCCGAGGCCGATGTCGGACCCGCTCAGCGCTGTGGCGCGGAGGATCGCGAAGACGATCGGCTCGAGCACCAGCGGCCAGACGAGCACGGTGACGATCGAGCCCACCTGGTTGCGGGTGATCGCGGACAACATGAGGCCGGCGAGGCTGAAGCCGACGCAGTACAAGATGAAGAACACCATCGGACGCAACGAGTCCCCGTCGAGGCTGATCCCGTCGACGAACAACCAGGCGAGCCCGGCGTTGACCAGCAAGATGAGCACGGCCGTGACAGCGACCCAGCCGGCAAGGACCAACGACTTTGCGCTGAGCACGGCGATACGGTCTGGCAGGGCCGTCAGGGTCGCCTTGTTCGTGCCGTACCGATACTCGTGACCCATCGCCATGCACCCCATCACAGCGAAGAACACAGCGGCGAGGATCGGCATACCCGGGCCCGAGGCGCCGGCTGTCACGATCCACGTCGAGAACGTCGCCTCGCCCGCCAGGTCCCCGAGATCACCGGCGCTGTTAGCGGCGTTGACGACGAGACACAAGATGATCGCAACACCGGCACTGAGCACGACCGCAAGCCCGGACATCCAGTAGCTCGACCGAATGCTGGTGATGCGCACCCACTCGTACCTGAGGGCACCCATCATGCTTTCCCCCCGTTCTCGCGGTGGTCGGCTTCACTTGCGTGGGAGCCTCCGGGCGGTGGTGAAGGCGTCGGGGAGCCGCCCGGCTGCGGTGGCTGACCGTACTCCGGGGGCGGGGCACCGCCGTAGCCCTGCTGCGGAGGCTGGCCGCCGTACCCCTGCTGCGGAGGATGACCGCCGTACCCCTGCTGGGGAGGCTGACCGTATCCCTGTTGTGGAGATTGACCGTACCCCTGGTGCGGGGCGCCGCCAGACCCGCCTTGTCCGTATCCGTGCTGTCCCATCATCGGACCGCCGAACGCCGGTGCCTGGTTGCCGAAGCCCATCGAGGCGCGGAACTCCTCCGATGCTCCGGTAGCGTCGAGGAAGGCCTCCTCCAGGGTCGCCTGCCGGTTGGACAGCTCGAAGACGCGGACCCCGAGCTCGTGCGCGAGGGCTCCGACCCGGTCGGAGTCCTGGCCGGTGATCGCGAGCCTGCCGTCGGGTTCGGCAACCACGGCGGCTCCACGAGCACGTAGCTCACGGGTCATCAGTTCCGGGTTGTCGACCCGGATCACGACCGCGTTGCGGTTGCTGG
>JACCVZ010000326.1 GCA_013697905.1 Nocardioidaceae bacterium | reverse complement strand
TCCGCTTGGGGGCCGTACGCGGTGAGGAAGCGGTCGCGAAAGGTGTCCATTCGACAGACTGGTGCGTCCGGGCCGGGATTCATCCCGTCCTCCCAACCCCACCCCGATATCCGGTCTAGCACGGCTGGGTCGTGGGCGATGATGCTGATCGGCACGTCGTGGCCGGGCCGCTCACCGGTGACGTACGAGTGGGGTTGGTGGTCGCCCAGGACGACGAGCACCAGGTTCGGGTCGGGATTGGTCTGTACAAAGGAGATGAGGGTGCTCAGTGAGTACTGGACGGACTGCCCGTAGACGGCGCGCACCTCATCGGGGTCGCGGAACGCGACGTCCGGCGACTCGCCCTGTTCGGGCATGCCGTCGAAGACCGAGCCGTCACCGACCTGGCTCCAGTCCACCAGCCGAGGAAGCGGCGTCCAGGGATGGTGGCTCGACACGAGATCGATCTCCGCCATGACGGGGGCGCGGTGCGATTTGGCGAGCTCCAGACGTTGGAAAGTCGAGAGGGTGTACTGGTCCGGCATGGTGGCGTAGCTGAACGTCGGACCGCGATACCCGACGTTCGTTGCGTCGTAGATCTTGTCGAAGTGATAGAACGACGATCCCTCCGGCCAGTCGCGGGTGTTGGCCGGTACGTCGAAGACCGTCCGCCATCCCGCACGTCCGAAGGCGTCGGTAAGGGTCAGCCGGTCGTTCGTGACGAGCTGGTCGTAGCGCTGCTGGCTGTCGATCCAGAGGCCGGACTGCATGGTGGAGTGGGCGAGCCAGCTGGCGGCGCCGAACGTCGGCGACGTGAGGAAGGCACTTCGGGAGGCGAACCCGGCCGCGCGCAACTGGCTCGTACCGGCGTCGAGCACAGCATCGACCTGCGGGGAGATGGCCGAGTCCTGGACCGCGATGCGGCCGTAGCTCTCGACGAACACGAGGATGACGTCCTTGCCGCGCAGACCGGTCAAGAACTGGTCACCCCGGGTGTCGCCGAAGTGGTCGTCGCCAATCTCCGTCGCGAAGGTGTGACGATCTTGGATGTCAGCGCGCACCTGGCTCACCTCGTCATATGCGAGGCCGGCCGCACTCGCGGAGGCCACACGCCCGCCCGGGGCGAACTGCAGACCGGACACCGCACAGAGGATCCAGACAATTCCGACCGCTGTGACAGCGTGGGTCGAGACGCGCCGATGGGTTGCGACGAGCCGAGTTAACCGTACGACGCACAGTGGCATGAAGGTCAGGATGACGACGACGAGAACGACGGCCGCGACCGCGACCGCGACCGCTCCCACTTGGCCGATCGAGTCGCCGAGAACGCCGATTCCGGGTCGGAGGTAGACCCAGTCGTTCAGGGGGTCGAATGGCCTGTTGAGAACTGCGGAGAAGCCCATGTCGAGGACCTTCAGGATGACCAGGCAGGCGAGCATCACACCGAACAGCGCCCCCGCCGTTCGTCTCGCCCGCGGCCGCAGGACGAGAGACAGGACGACGATGACGAGTCCCTCGAGAGGGATGCGTGCGAACATCCCGGGCGTCAGACGCCCTATCTCAGTCGGACCGATGAGGGCGAACCACACCGCCACGCACGCCAGAACGGTCGTTGCTCTCGACGCGACCGCACGCGCGTGCCCTCGGCGAGGGTCTCGAGCCTGGGTCGGCTCACCTGTCGCCACCCTGGCGTCGGCACTCTTCTCGGGCCGCTCATGGCGCGAGCCCGTCCTCAAGCACCACAGTCCCCAGGTCTCCCGGCCGAACGACTCTGCCAGCAGGATCAGCGCACCAGCGAGCACGGCCTTCGACAGGCCACGCGGAAGGATGTCGGCCGCCACCACCGTCAAGACGACGCCCTGGATGGCGGCGACGACCTTGCACCAAAAGCGGGGAGGCAGCGATCCGTGCAACCAGGGGAACACCCAACCGGCCGCGACGAAGAGGTAGCGCGCCGCGCCGATGGCGAGCACCCACCAGCCGATGGTAGGGGCGACGTACACGCTGAGCACGAGGATCAGGAGCGCGTCGACCTCCAAGTCGAAACGCGCCCCGAGCGCCGACAGCGTGCCCGTACGCCGTGCGACCCACCCGTCGACGGCGTCGAGGACGACAGCGACCGTCGAGAGCGTTACCAGTGTCGCCACTGGTGCGGACCGGCTGAAGGACTCCGCCGTCAAAGCCGCCACGCCACCGACAAGGACGGCACGGGTCATCGTCACCCAGTCCGCAGGGCCCAACCTGTGCTGGCGCTGTCGTGTGAGGCCGCCGACCAACACGGCGTTGGTGCCGACGGCGCAGGCCACACCGACGACCCACGCCGAGCCGTTGAGGCCCACAGTCGTGGCGAGTGCACCCAGACCGGCCAGCGTGCAGACGAAAGCGGTCACTGGACCGGCTTGAACCAGACGCACCGCGCCTCCGTGTCTAGGGTTACGACAGTCATACGGGAAGGGCGAGGCTTCGGTTCACCGAGGCGTGGAGAGGATGACGATGGTGGCGGCGGCTGAGGCGCTCGCCTTCTGGCTACGCGAACCCGGTCGGGGAGAGATCAGACCGGCCGGTCTGCGGGCGCCAGGCCCAGGCGACGTACGTGTGCGCACCTTGCGTTCCGGGGTGAGCCGGGGCACCGAGACACTGGTGTTTCGTGGCGGCGTCCCACCTGACCAGTACTCCGCGATGCGGGCACCGTTTCAGGAGGGCGACTTCCCAGGGCCCGTCAAGTACGGCTATCTCAACGTCGGCGTCGTCGAGCAAGGTCCTCGGGAACTGAACGGTCGCACCGTCTTCTGCCTCTACCCCCACCAGACTTCCTATGTCGTACCCGCTCACGCCGTTGCCGTGGTCCCCGACGATGTGCCGCCTGAGCGCGCGGTCCTCGCGGGCACGGTGGAGACCGCTGTCAACGCGCTGTGGGATGCCGCACCCCTGATCGGTGACCGGATCACCGTCGTTGGGGCCGGCATGGTCGGCTGCTGTGTCGCACGGCTGCTCACCCGTCTTCCCGCAACCCAGGTCAACCTGGTCGACGTCGACATCTCTCGGGCCGACGTCGCGACAGCGCTCGGCGTCGGCTTCACGCTCCCCAGCGATGCTGCTGACGGCCGTGACCTGGTGGTGCACACCAGCGCGACCTCCGAAGGGCTCCAGCAGTCACTGGACCTGCTTGCCCCAGAGGGCACCGTCGTCGATCTCAGCTGGTACGGCGATGCGGTGGTCCAGCTGTCGCTCGGTGGATCCTTCCACTCCAGTCGCCTCGGCATCCGCGCCAGTCAGGTAGGTGCGGTGTCCGCCGCCCGGCGCAGCCGCCGTTCTGCTCCCGAGCGGTTGACGCTCGCCCTCGACCTGCTGCGTGACCCCACGTTCGACGCGCTGATCACCGGCACGTCTCGCTTCGAGGAACTGCCGGATCTGATGGCCCGACTCGCCGACGGCACTCTGCCGGCACTGTGTCACACCCTTACGTACGGCGAAGGGTAGAAGCCGTGTTCAGCGTCACCGTCCGCGACCACATGATGATCGCCCACAGCCTCCGCGGCGAGATCTTCGGCCCCGCACAGCGCCTGCACGGCGCCACGTACGTCGTGGACGCAACCTTCCATAGACAGGCCCTCGG
Source organism: Nocardioidaceae bacterium (assembly GCA_013697905.1). GTDB lineage: Bacteria > Actinomycetota > Actinomycetes > Propionibacteriales > Nocardioidaceae > JACDHG01. The sequence continues at coordinate 2,947 of JACCVZ010000326.1, read as the reverse complement.
TGCCGACGGCATCGTGATCGACATCGGACGGGCCGCTGAGGAGCTGCACTCCGTCCTCGCGGAGCTGAGCTACCGCAACCTCGACGACGAGCCAGCGTTCGCCGGCCGCAACACCACCACCGAGGCGATGGCCAAGGTGATCGCCGACCGGATCGCCGAACGGGTGCATGCCGGGGTCCTCGGCGACGTCGACGGGCAGCCGGCCGCAATCGTCAAGATCGTCGTGACCCTGCACGAGTCGCACATCGCGTGGGCGAGTTACGAACGGGAGCTATGACTGCCGTACACGTCGTCGTCCCCGACGGCGTCTACGACCCACGGCGGCCGAGCGGTGGGAACGTCTACGACCTTCAGGCCTGCCGTGGGCTGACCGCGATCGGCTGGTCCGTCCACGAGCACCCCGTACCAGGCCAGTGGCCTCGGGCGGACGCGACCACGCTGGCCAGCCTCGCCGGCGTGCTCGGCGGTGTCCCCGACGGTGGCCTCGTCTTGTTGGATGGCCTGGTCGCCTCGGCGGCCCCGGAGGTGCTGATTGTGGAGGCCGATCGGCTGCGGCTCGTCGTACTGGTGCACATGCCGCTGGGCGCGGGGGCCGCGGGGGACGCGGTCCCGGAGATGCGCGCCCGGGAACGCGTGGCCCTCTCGACCGCTGCCGCCGTCATCACGACCAGCCAGTGGACGAGGCAGTGGTTGTTCGACCGGTACGAACTGCCCAGCGGTCGCGTCTCCGTAGCCGAGCCCGGTGTGGAACTCGCCGACCTCGCACCAGGCACGACACCCGGCGGGGAGTTGCTCTGCGTCGGAGCAGTGAAGCCGTCCAAGGGTCACGACGTCTTGTTCGCGGCGCTGACCACGGTCGCGGATCTCCTCTGGCGCTGCGTCTGCGTGGGCTCGCTGGATCTCGAGCCTGACTTCGTCGACCACCTCCGCTGCCGGGCCGAGGAGAGCGGCATCGCTGACCGGGTCTGCTTCACCGGCCCGCTCACGGGCGCCAACCTCGATGACGCGTACGCCGGAGCAGACGTCCTCGTGCTGGCCTCGCGCGCCGAGACGTACGGCATGGTGGTCACCGAGGCGCTGGCGCGCGGCCTCCCGGTCGTCGCCACAAGGGTCGGCGGGGTCCCTGAGGCGCTTGGTCATGGGGCCGACGGCACGAGACCCGGTCTTCTGGTTCCGCCCGGCAACGCAGTGGCCTTCGCCGACGCGTTGCGCTGCTGGCTCCTCGACACCGGTCAACGGCAACGCCTCCGGGAGGCGGCACAGGAGCGCCGCCTGACGCTTTCCAGCTGGTCGCGCACCTCGCTCCGGATCTCCAGCGTCCTGGCTGAAGTGACCGGATGAACCGGCAACCACTCGCGCTCGTATCCCAGGCAGAGCGCAATCACTGCGACTTCAGGGAGAACGGAGCCTGCGCTATCAGCCGTACGTTATGGTCTTGGGCGCGTCTAGGAGGCGGCGCAACGATCCTGGCGGTCCTCATCGCGCGGGTGGGTGCAGGACCATTCCTGGACGCTCTTCGCCTGACCAGTGCGCGGTCGCTGCTTGCGGCTGTCGGGATCACGACGCTGACCACGCTGTGCTGCGCCTGGCGGTGGAGCCTGGTAGCCCACGCGCTCGGTGTCGACGTGCCCCTGCGCACGGCGGTCGCGGCGTACTACCGGTCCCAGTTCCTCAACGTGACGCTGCCGAGCGGCGTGCTCGGCGACGTCCACCGTGCCGTGCGCCACGGCCGCGACGTCGGCGAGATGGGTCGCAGCCTGCGGTCAGTCGCGTGGGAGCGCGCCCTAGGTCAGGCCGTGCAGATCGGGCTGACCGTGCTCATGCTGCTCGTGCTGCCCTCACCGGTGCACTCGACTGCTCGGGCCGTCGCGGCAATGGGCGTGCTGACCGGGGTGGGTGTCGTGCTGGTGCTCAACACCACGTCTCGTGGCGCACCTGGGCTGCTCGCCCGCATCGCTGGCTCACTAGCCGACGATCTGCGCAGGATCCTGCTCGAGCGACGGACGTGGCTGGGCATCGTGCTCGCCTCCGGAGTCGCCACAGTCGGCCACACCGTGATCTTCCTGTTCGCCGTGCGGACCACCGGATCGAACGCGTCAGTGGGTCGGGTGCTGCCCCTGGCGCTCGTCGTGCTCCTGGTGTCGGCGGTGCCGACGAACATCGCCGGGTGGGGTCCGCGTGAGGGTGCGGCGGCTTGGGCGTTCAGTTCCGCCGGTCTGAGTGCGGCACAGGGCGTCACCATTGCCGTGGTGTACGGCGTGATGGTCCTGGTCGCCACGCTGCCCGGAGCGGTCATGCTGATCGTCTGCCGGCGGCAACAGGAGGCCACAGACATGCGAGTTCCGCAGGGCCTGGCATATCGGCTGGAGGGTGCTGCACGTGGCTGACCGTCCCTACACCCTGCTCAGTTGCGGCATGTCGATCGACGGATATCTCGACAACGCGTCGGCCCAACGGCTGATTCTGTCCAACGACGCCGACCTCGACCGGGTCGACGCCGTGCGCGCGGGCTGCGACGCCATCCTCGTCGGCGCCGCAACCGTTCGCAACGACAACCCGCGACTTCTGGTGCGAAGCCAGGCACGAGTGGACGAGCGGGAGGCACGTGGCCTCACGCCCACACCGATCAAGGTGACAGTGACCGAGCGGGCCGAGCTGGACCCGTGCGCAGACTTCTTCGCCACCGGCGACACCGAGAAGCTGGTGTACTGCGCCAGCGAGACCGTGTCTGATGCACGAGACCTGCTCGGACCTGTGGCGACCGTGATCGAGGGCGGCCACCCGGTGCAGATGCGTCGGGTGAGCGAGGACCTCCACTCCCGAGGTGTGCGTCGCCTGATGGTCGAAGGGGGCGGGACAGTGCACACGCAGTTCCTCACCGCAGACCTCGCAGACGAGCTCCAACTGGTCGTTGCGCCGTTCTTCGTCGGCGACTCTCAGGCTCGGC
>JACCVZ010000322.1 GCA_013697905.1 Nocardioidaceae bacterium | reverse complement strand
CAGGTGATCAGGGCAGAAATCGTACCGTATTGCCGAGAGCGGACAGGAGAACCCACCGTGGATTGGCGTCACCGCTCCGCGTGTCTCGACGTTGACCCGGAGCTGTTCTTCCCGATCGGAAACACCGGACCGGCCATCCTGCAGATCGAAGAAGCCAAGCAGGTATGCCGTCGGTGCGACGTGCGCGAGCAGTGCCTGGCCTGGGCACTGGAGGCCGGGCAGGACCATGGCGTTTGGGGCGGCATGTCCGAGGACGAGCGCCGCGCACTCAAGCGCCGCAACGCCCGCGCCAAGATCCGCGCCTGATCTCGCGCACCGTCGCTCAGCTGGTCCGCATCGGCAGGTCGAGGTCGACCCGGGTCCCGCCGTCGCTGCCGGCGCTCAGTGTGATCAGCCCACCGAGCTCTGACTCCACAAGCGTCCGCACGATGGACAGACCCAGGTGGCCAGAAGTCATCGGGTCGAAGTCGTCGGGCAGGCCCCTCCCGTCATCGTGCAGCACGACCTCCAGCCGGCCGGCGAGGCGAAGGACACGAAGGTCGATATGACCGCCGCCCCCGTCGAAGGCGTGCTCGACTGCGTTCTGGAGCAGCTCGGTGAGCACCATCGCGAGCGGCGTCGCGACTTCAGCCGACAGCCGCCCGAACGACCCCGAACGCGACGTCGTGACGGAGGCGACGTCGGCTCCCACCTCGGTCACCATCGCGCTCAGTCGATCCGCCACCTCGTCGAAGCCAACATGCTCGTCGAGCGTCTGGCTGAGCGTCTCGTGCACGATCGCTATCGAGCCGATACGACGGACAGCCTCGTCGAGTGCGACGCGTGCCGCCGGCTCGCGCATCCGTCGCGCCTGCAGCCGCAGCAGCGCCGCTACCGTCTGAAGGTTGTTCTTGACCCGATGATGGATCTCTCGAATCGTCGCGTCCTTCGTGATGAGCTCGCGCTCGCGGTCCCGGAGCTCGGTCACGTCGCGCAACAAGACCAGCGCACCGTCGTACTGCTCCCCCGGCTCGAGCGGGATGACGCGAGCGACGATGGTGGCTTCAGCATTGCCGTACTCTGCCTCTTTGGGCGCCCGCCCGGACAGCGTCACGGTCAGCGGCTCGTCAACGGGGCCGGGTGGCGGATTCACCAGTGCCGCGGTGATGTCGGCGAACTTTTCCCCGATGAGGTCGCCGGCCAGCCCCAGCCGACGGTACGCCGACTGGGCGTTTGGGCTGGCGTAGCTGACAACGCCCACCGGGTCGGTGCGGACGAACCCGTCGCCCACCCGCGGTGAGGCCGACCACTCGCGTCGCTGGATCGACTGTGGAAACCGACCCAGGCTGATCATCCGGGTGAGGTCACTCGCCGTCTGAAGGTAGGAGAGCTCGAGCCGGCTCGGTGGCCGCAGGCCCAGCAGATTGGTGTTGCGAGCGATGACCCCGAGCAGTTTGTCGGCACGCATCACTGGAATGGTCTCCACCCTCACGGGTATGTCGTCGCGCCACTCGGGATCACCCTCCCGCGCGATCCGACGCTCGGTGAACGCGGCGTCCAGAAGTGGACGCCGGCCGGCCGGCACAAAGGCGCCGACCAGGTCGTCGACGAAGGCGGTCGGCCCGGTCGTGGGGCGCATCTGGGCGCCACCCCAGTAGCCGTGTCCCTCCCGGTCTGGCAGCCACAGCACGAGGTCGGCGAACGACAGGTCGGCGATGATCTGCCAATCGGACAAGAGCACTTGAAGCCAGGCAAGGTCGTCCTCGTCGAGATCGGTGTGGCGGCGGGCCACATCCTTGACGGAAGGCACTCTTGGACTCTAGTAGCCACCGCAGCGGCTTGATCTGACCGCGGACGAGCATGCACACGTGTGGAAGGATGACAGGCATGCGTGCAGGTTTCTGGCAGCACGTGCTCGACTCAGACATGGCGGTGCCGCCGGAGCGACCGCTGAACGATCTCACGGCCGAACTCGTCACGATGCTCGGCTCCGCCGATCCAGTCGAGCGCGACGCTGTCGCCTACCCGGTGCTCGCCACCTGGCTGAGCGAGGGCGTCTACGACGACCTGTTGGTCAGTTTCGGCGATGGCGTCACTGAAGGGCTCAAGATGGGGTTGGGGGAGTCCGACGGCGACCTGGTCTTCCGCCGTACTTTTTCTGCGCTCATGCTCGCCGAGTGCGTGACCCGGGACAACACGGCGCACATCCTTCCGGTCGATGCTGTCGTGTCGTGGGCAGACCGGGGGCTCACCTGGTTCGTCCGCGAACGTGACCTGCGGGCCTTCGTCCCCGGCAAAGGATGGGCCCATGCGCTCGCCCACGGTGCGGACCTGATCGGTGCGCTCGCCCGCTCTCACCACTTCGGCCCGACCGAGCTCGCGGTCCTGCTCGACGTGATCGCTGACCGCCTCGTCGAGCCGACACCCTTCCGGCTCAGTCACGGTGAGGACGACCGAATGGCGTACGCCACGATGGCCATCCTGCACCGCGACGTACTCGAGCAACAGCTCGTCGACGCCTGGGTCCGGCGGCTGGGAGCCACGGCGCACTCGCAACCCGACCCCGACCACGGCCCTGGCGACGAGTGGCCGCCCGCTCACGTGCACAACACCCGCAGCTTCCTCCGCGTCCTCTACCTCCAGCTCACCATGGGCGTGCGCGGTTGCGACGTCGACGACTCAGCCTACTTCGCCCGGCGACCGGAGATTCGCGCCGACCTGCTCCTCATCCTTAGGGACGAGCTGGTGCGGCTGCTTCCCTTCGCCCACCAGTCTCAGTAGGTCCGCTTACCGAAAGGTACGTTGACCTGCATGACCGACGAGAGCACGTCCACCGAGTCCGGCACGCGTGAGGGACACGGAGGCGATCTCGCCGTCGCGGTCGCACAGGCCCATAACGTCTCGACGATGTTCACGCTGTCCGGTGCGCACGTGTTCCCGATGTACGACGGGGCAGTGAAGGCCGACCCTGCGATGCGGCTGATCGATGTTCGGCACGAGCCCACCGCGGTGTTCGCCGCCGAGGCGACCGGCAAGCTCACCCGCACGCCCGGCCTCGCCGTTGTCACGGCCGGTCCAGGGGTCACCAACGCGGTGAGCGGGCTGGCGCAGGCGTCGCTCGCCGGCTCCCCGCTCGTCGTCGTCGGCGGGCGGGCGCCGACCCACACCTGGGGGCGCGGCGGGCTGCAAGAGCTGGACCACCCGCCGCTGGTCGCCCAGCTCTGCCGGCTGGCGGAGACGGTGCCGTCGGTAGCCGACGTGGCCGGCCGTGTCAACGCCGCGTTCACTGCAGCCGGATCGCCGCACCGCGGACCGGCCTTCCTCGACGTGTCGATGGACCAGCTGTACAGCCGGGCGGAGGTGACGCTGCCGTCGGCGCCGGGCCGCTCGCCCATCGCTTCGGACCCCGATGCGGTGTCGACCGCGGGTCGGCTGCTCGTCCAGGCCGAGCGCCCGGTGCTGGTGCTCGGCACCGACGTGTGGGCCGACGGTGCCGAGGACGCGGCGCGCAGGCTGGTCGAACAGCTCGAGCTGCCGATGGTGGCCAACGGGATGGGCCGCGGCACCGTGCCACGCGGCCATCCCCAGCTGGTCACCAAGGCCCGGTCGGTCGCGTTCGGCGAGTGCGACCTCGCGCTGGTGGTCGGCGCCCCGCTGGACTTCCGGCTCGGCTTCGGTTCGTTCGGAGCCAAGGATGGCGCGCCTCCCGCAGCCGTCGTCCACGTCGCCGACTCCCCCGGCCAGATCGCCGGCCACGTCGAACTGGCGTGCAGCGTGTCCGGTGACCTCACCCTGGCGCTGGACGGCCTGCGTGCGGCGGTCGAGAACGCGCCGCGTCGCCCGAACTGGACCGAGTGGAAGGACACCCTCCGCCGCGAGGTGGTGGCCGCGACGAAACGCGACGCCGACCTGCTCGCGGCGAACGCCGACCCGGTCCACCCGGCCCGGATCTACGGCGAGCTGCTGCCCCGGCTGGCCGACGACGCGGTCGTCATCGGCGACGGCGGCGACTTCGTC
>JACCVZ010000316.1 GCA_013697905.1 Nocardioidaceae bacterium | reverse complement strand
CAGGTGATGACAGCTCCACCGAGGTGAAGCTGCCGGCTTTGGGCGAGAGCGTCACCGAGGGCACGGTCACCCAGTGGCTGAAATCCGTGGGAGACGAGGTCGCCGTCGACGAGCCGCTGCTCGAGGTCTCCACCGACAAGGTCGACACCGAGATCCCGTCACCGGTTGCAGGCACCCTCACCGAGATCGTGGTGGACGCCGACGAGACCGTAGAGGTCGGTGCCGTACTCGCGAAGATCGGACCTGGCGACTCCGGTTCCGCCGGAGCGGACGAGTCGTCATCGGGCGGTCAGGCTGCCGACGGTTCCGAGGGCGACTCTGAAGCGACCGACCCGGAGACCAGCGAGCCGGATTCTGTCCAGAGCCAAGACTCCTCAGCCGTCGGCGACAAGGCTGACTCAGCCGAGTCGGACGACGGCGACCAAGAGGACTCCGCCGAGCCGGGCGGCGACGCGGAGGATGACTCGGGGGACGAGTCCCAGCAACAGGTGGAGCAGACAGAGCAGACCGCACCGGAGCCCTCCCGTCAGCAGGCCGAGGCCAAGAGCTCGTCTTCGGACAATCAGGAAGAGCCTGGCGGTGCGGAGAAGTCGCGACCAGCAAACGGGGCTGGCGACGAGTCACGCAGCTACGTGACGCCGCTCGTGCGCAAGCTCGCTACCCAGCACGGCGTCGACCTCGCCTCGTTGACCGGCACAGGTGTGGGCGGCCGGATCCGAAAGCAGGACGTGCTGAAGGCGGCCGACAATGCCAAGCAGGAGAAGGAGGCAGCGTCCGCACCGGCGGCGCAGTCAGAGCCTCCGGAGACCGCCGCTCCCGAACGGCCCGAGGCGAGCCCGTTGCGCGGCAAGACCGAGAAGCTCAGCCGACTGCGCAAGGTGATCGCTGCTCGCATGGTCGAGTCGCTGCAGGTGTCAGCGCAGCTCACCACTGTGGTCGAGGTCGACGTGACGGCTATCGCGCGGCTGCGCGAGCGGGTGAAGGCCGACTTCGAGGCACGCGAGGGCGTCAAGCTGTCGTTCCTGCCGTTCTTCGCCAAGGCAGCAATCGATGCGCTGAAGAGCTACCCGCAGGTGAACGCTTCGATCGACACTGAAGCAGGCGAGGTGACCTATCACCCGGCTGAGCATCTCGGCGTCGCCGTCGACACCGAGCGCGGACTGCTGGTGCCGGTCATCAAGGACGCCGGTGACCTCTCGATTGCGGGGCTGTCGCGGAAGATCGCCGATTTGGCCGCCCGCACCCGTGACAACAAGGTGACTCCTGACGAGCTGTCGGGCGGTACCTTCACGCTCACCAACACTGGGAGCCGGGGCGCACTGTTCGACACACCGATCATCAACCAGCCGCAGGTTGCCATCCTGGGCACCGGCACCGTCGTCAAGCGCGCTGTGGTGATCAGCGACGCGAACCTCGGCGAGACGATCGCGATCCGGCAGATGGTCTACCTGGCGCTGACGTACGACCACCGGCTCGTCGACGGAGCCGACGCCGCCCGGTTCCTGACGGCGATCAAGCAGCGGCTCGAGCAGGCAAACTTCGAGGCGGAACTCGGTCTCTGATCACCTTGGCGTGTCGCCCGCCACCTGCAGCTGGGTGAACGTCAACGACTGGGCATGGTCGCCCAGGTCCACCTGCGCATCCTCGACCACCTGCTCGGGGATGGTCGGTGACAGCTTGTCGACCGCGGCACCGATCACCGTCGCCCGCTCCGCGGAAACCCGCCCGGTCGCCCACGCGGTGCGGGTGGTGGCGGTCCGGTGAGTCATCGACCTGGCCTGGTCAGCAGACCGGCGGCGGCACCACCAGACAGCCGGTAGCTCCCGACCAGGTGCGCCTTGGTCGACGACGCACCCCCAGCCCGGCCGAGGTCACGGTCGTCGACCTCACCGACCAGCCGGGACACCAGCTCATCCACCCGCGCCCGTACCGCCAACACCGCACCGAGCCGCCGCTGCACCCGGGCGTCGTCCAACGACCACACCTGAGCAACAGCAGCCTTGTCCAGCACTTCGTCCAGCTCAGCCAAGTACGCCCCAACCGGGTCAGCCGGCGGACCTTCGCCGGCCGGCGGCGACTGTGAAGAAGAACTGATCGACATAACCCCACGGTAGAGGTGCGCACCGACAGAACCTTGGCCAGAACAGAGACAGAAAACCCTTTGTGCATAACAATTTTCGCAGGTCGACGCCTCGTAATGGACCTACCGATCAGCCGTCTGGACCAGCCAGATTTTCGAGAAACTTGGCTTGGTCGCCGGCGAGCTCCACACTGAGAGGCAACGGCTCCCAACGGCAGGCGGACACCATCCCATCGTCCGCGTGCTCTGCGGCGACAGAGTCCTGAGCCGACAGCGCGGTGGCCTCAGCGGCGTCGGCCGACGGGTCCGGCGCGCTGCTGCCAGCCGTCGCCTGGCTGGTGACTGTGTGGGTCCAGGCATCCGGCCCACCGTCAGACGCCTGCAGGTGCACGTAGGTCGTCATCGACGGACCACCCGGGTCGTTCATGCCGCGTTCGTGACCGCCCAGCTGCGCAGCGAACGTGAGGCCGGTCAGCCCGGTCTCTTCCTCGGTCTCCCGCAGCGCAGCGTCCTCGATACCCTCGAACGGCAGCATGCCGCCCGCAGGTATCTGCACACCTGACGGGTCGTCGGGGTCGTCGTCAACGTGGTCGAAGACGAGCAGCTCCCGCCCACCCTCCGTCGTGCGCGTCACGTAGCAGGCGACACGTCTGCGCACGCCATAGATCGACATGCCACGATCGTAATCACGCCCGACCGCAACGCAGCCGACAACCGTTCAGGCAGGATGGTGCCGTGAAGATCATCGTCGCCGGAGCATCGGGGTTCCTTGGTACGGCGCTGCGCCGGCAGCTGGCACATGACGGTCACCAGGTCGTGCAGTTGGTCCGATCGGAACCGCAGGCAGAAGACCAGCTTCGGTGGGACCCTGCGCTCGGCCGCCTCGATCCAGCGTCGATCGACGGCGCCGATGCCGTGATCAACCTTGGCGGTGCCCCGATCGCCCGGTGGCCGTGGACGGCCGCTTACAAGGAGAAGATCCTGCAGAGCCGGCTCGAGACCACCGGCACCGTTGCCGAGGCGATAGCGGCCAGCACCGGCAAACCCGCGCTCGTCAACGCCAGCGGTATCAACTACTACGGCGATCGCGGCGATGAGCGCGTCGACGAGACTGCGACTCCCGGCACCGGCTTCCTGGCTGACGTCGTGCAGCAATGGGAGGCTGCCACCCGGCCGGCGAGGGATGCCGGGGCGCGCGTCGTCCTGCTGCGAACCGGCGTGGTCCTGCACAAGGCCGGCGGCGCGCTCCAGAAGATCCAGATCCCCTTCCGCCTGGGGGTCGGCGGCAGGATCGGCGACGGCCGTCAGTACTTCCCGACGATATCGCTCGCCGACTACTGCGCCGCCGTCGTCCGGTTGGCCACAGACCGCACACTTGCGGGGCCGTCCAACCTGGTCGCCCCTGTGCCCGCCACGAATGCGGAGTTCACCCACGCGATGGGCCAGGTGCTCGGTCGCCCCACGCTGGTTCGGGTGCCCCGGTTCGTGCTCACGGCTGCGGCGGGCGAGCTCAGCGGAGAAGTTCTCGGCAGCATCAACGCTGCCCCGACCAGGCTGACGGAGGCCGGCTACACGTTCCGGCACCCGACGATCGCCGACCAGGTCGCCGCTGCCTACCGACCCTGAGCCGCGGCGATGTCACTGCACCCAGACGTCCGCGATCTGCCACTTCTCGCCTTCGCGGCGAAGCTCGAGCAGATGACGGCTGGGGCGATCGTCGGGCAGCGGCCGAGTACGACCGTCGCCGGCGCGGGCGACCAGCGGCCCGAGCTCGTCGACCATCACGAGGCGCACCACGCCTGGCCTGCGCGCCACCACCCGGACCCGGTCCAGGTCGAGCGACGCACCGGCGACACGGAGCCCGCGGTCGGCGTACTCCGCCAGCATGGCCTGGTCGCGTCGGAGCAGCGGCGACCCCAAGACATACACCGACCCGAGCACCGCCGGCCGTCCTTGTCGCCAGGCCCGCTCGCGGACGGCGTCGAGGTCCCTCACGACGCCGGCCCAGCGCGCGGTCGTCTGCGTGGGCAGCGGTCTCTCGGCGTACGGCGGCGAAGGTGCGACGACCGTGTTGACGCCCGACCTGTTCGCCGGCCCAGCCGGTGATCGACTGCCCGAGCCCGGCACGGCAATGACAGCGAGCACGACCACCCCCACGACCACGCACCCGAGGACGGTCCATCCCCGAGGTGACCCTCCGGCCGGCCGCGCGCGCTGACCCGCTGGAACAACCGGAGAGCGATGCCGTGGACGGTCCATCCCGACAGCCTCCCGCACCTGCGGCCGGCTCGGTCCACGTTGTCCACAGGTGCTGAATCCGGCGTCACACAAACCGCGCCGCGGTCGGTGACGAATGAACTGCGACGGAGGAGTCCTCCTCTGCCCTGCGGGTTGTCACCGCTGCTCGTAATGTATGTGGTTGCGGGAGAGCCGGATCAAGGAGTCATCGACGGTGAGCAAGCTCTACAACGCGGTCGCCCCGCGTATCGCCGAAGCCGTATTCAAGGCCGCGAGCAGGCGCGTCGACGTGCGCTTCTCGTTTCCCGACGGGACCGCCTGGGGTCCCACCGCTCCCGGCACGCCAGAGTTCGCCCTCGTCGACCCGACGCAGTTCTACCGCAGGCTCGGCAGCGACCTGAAGATGGCGTTCGGGGAGGCCTACGTCGCGGGTGACTGGACCACGGGGCCTGACACCGACCTCGCCGACCTGCTGACGCCGTTCGCGGCGCGGCTGGCCACTCTCGTGCCGGCACCGTTGCGGAAGCTGCGCCGGGTCATCGACCGACGGCTGCCCCACCACACCACCAACACTCGCGACGGCGCGCGCACCAACATCGCCGCGCACTACGACATGTCGAACGACCTCTTCGAGCTGTTCCTCGACGAGACCATGACGTACTCGTCGGCGTGGTTTGACGACTTCGACAACGATTCGTTCGAAGATGCGCAGCTGCGCAAGATCGACGGTGTCCTCGACTACGCCCAGGTCGGCGAAGGCACCCGCGTGCTTGAGATCGGCTCGGGGTGGGGCTCGCTCGCGATCCGGGCGGCCGAGCGAGGCGCGATGGTCACGTCGATCACGCTCTCACAGGAACAGGCCGAGCTTGCCAACGAGCGCATCAAGCGTCTCGGTCTCGACGACCTCGCCTCGATCCAGCTCGTCGACTACCGCGACGTCCAAGGTGAGTACGACGCCATCGTCAGCATCGAGATGATCGAGGCGGTCGGCGCAGATTTCTGGCCGAGCTACTTCTCCACCATCGACCAACATCTAGCCCCCGGTGGCCGCGTCGCCGTCCAGGCGATCTTGATGAGCCATGAGCGCATGCTGGAAACACGCAACTCCTACGGCTGGATCCAGAAGTACATCTTCCCTGGCGGCCTCATCCCCTCGATGCACGCGATCGAGGAGGTCTGCGCCACGCACACATCCCTGCGGCTCACCGACCGGCGCGAGCTCGGCCTTCACTACGCCGAGACGCTGCACCGCTGGCGCGACACGTTCAACGACAACTGGGAGCAGATCCGGCGGATGGGCTTCGACGAGGACTTCCGACGGATCTGGGAGTTCTACCTGGCGTACTGCGAGGCCGGGTTTGCGTCGCGCTACCTTGGGGTGAGCCAGCTGAGGTTGGCGCGGCCGGGCACCCCCGGCTTGATGGAGGGAGCGACCGCTTGACCGGCCTGATCTTCCGACACGTCGGGTTCGGCGGTGACACGGTCGGGTACGAGCAGGCGTGGGAGCAACAGCGCCGGCTGCACGCGGCGCGCGTGGCCGACGAAATCGATGACGTGGTCCTGCTGCTCGAGCACAGCTCGGTCTACACGGCCGGCAAACGCACCGACGCCGCCGAGCGGCCGGTCGACGGCACTGAGGTCGTCGACGTCGACCGCGGCGGCAAGACCACGTGGCACGGGCCTGGACAGCTCGTCGGCTACCCGATCGTCAAGCTGCCGCGTCACGTCTACGTCGTCGACTACGTGCGTCGTCTCGAGGAGGCCCTGATTCGCTCCTGTGCGGGCCTCGGCCTTCCCAGCGGGCGGGTCAAAGGTCGCAGCGGCGTCTGGCGGGCGGCGGACGGCAACCGCCCGGAACGCAAGGTCGCGGCGCTCGGTGTGCGCGTCTCGCAGGGCGTCACCATGCACGGCGTTGCCCTCAACTGCAACTGCGACCTCGGGTACTTCGATGCCATCGTGCCCTGCGGCATCGGTGACGCCGGCGTCACCAGCCTGAGCGCCGAGCTCGGCCGCGACGTCACGGTCTCCGAGGCCCTGCCGTACGTCGAACGACATCTCGCCGACCTGCTCTCGTGGTCGGAGTACGACCGCTCCCCGGACCTCCCCTCCGTTGAGCCGTCAGAAATGCGGCGTTGAGCCGCCAGAAATGCAGCGTTGAGCCGCCAAGAATGCAGCGTTGAGCCGCCACATATGAGGGTCAACGAGGTGGCCGGCGACTCGACCGGCGGACGCCTGCACACCGAACACCCATACGCCACGGGATTTCGCGTGACGGCAGGTGCGACACCCCAGGTGAGCCGGCAGGGCGCCTACTACCCGTGGCCGCAGACCCCCGCCGGCGAGCACCAGCTGAGCATTCAGGCACTCACGTCCTACGGTGCCTTGGCACTGCGGTCGCTGCGCTACCGCACCCGCTGAACCCAACCTTCTCGAGGCTTGGCGCGTCTGGTCAGGTGAGCGCCGGCCGCTCGACTATGGTGTGCCCACATCGAATCACCGGGGGAACACGTGACCGAGCTCGTGATCGAGACGACGGATCTTCGCAAGGAGTACCGCAACCGCAAAGGCAGGTTCGTCGCGGTCAAGGGACTTTCGCTGCAGGTGCCACGTGGCGGCGTCCACGGGTTCCTGGGGCCGAACGGTTCAGGCAAGACGACGACGATCCGGATGCTGCTCGGCCTGGCGCGGGCCTCGGGCGGAAGCATGATGCTGTTCGGGCACGAGGTGCCCAGGCGGCTGCCGGAAGTGGTACGCCGGGTGGGCGCGATCGTGGAGCAGCCGAAGTTCATGCCCGGCTTCACCGGCCGCAAGAACCTGTCGTTGCTCGCCCGCACTCTCGGCGAGGACGGTGGCAAGGTCGACGAGGTGATCGAGACGGTCGGGCTCAAGGGCCGCGACAAGGACCGATACCGCGCCTACTCCCTCGGCATGAAGCAGCGGCTCGCCATCGCCGGCGCTTTGCTCAAGTCGCCCGAGTTGCTCATCCTCGACGAGCCCACGAA
>JACCVZ010000305.1 GCA_013697905.1 Nocardioidaceae bacterium | reverse complement strand
CCCGTGCGCGACCTACCGAAAAGCGGCGACGGTTCCGACATTTGGTCGGACCGGTCCTCGTTGCCGGCGGTGGCGCGCGGCCCCGTCCTATCGGCGATGGCGGCGGTCGCCGCGGTCCTCACGGTGTCCAGTGGCGGATACGGCTACCACCGCGACGAGCTCTACTTCCTGATGCTGCACCCGGATTGGGGGTATGTCGACCAGCCGCCGCTCGCTCCCCTGCTGGCCCGGTTCTTCAGCGAGCAACTCGCCGAGGAGCCCTGGGCGATCCGCCTTCCCGCCACGGCGGCCACCGTGGTGTCCGTCTTCGTGCTGGCTCTGATCACCCGGGAGCTTGGCGGCAGCCGGGGAGCGCAGGCGCTGTGCGCCTGGGCGTACGCATTCGCGGCGCTGCCGCTGATCATGGGGCACGCACTCCTCACCTCGACGCTCGACATGCCTGTCTGGCCAGCGGTGCTGCTCTTCATCATCCGGGCACAGCTCCGCCGACGGCCTCAGTGGTGGTTGGCTGCAGGGGTCGTTGTGGGGCTGAGCATGTACAACAAGCTCCTGGTCTCCGTCCTACTCGTCGCGCTGGCGGGAGGACTGGCTCTCATCGGACCTCGCCGCCTGCTGTGGTCGAAGTGGGTCCTCGGTGCGGCGGCGCTCGCGCTGGTCGTCGGCTCCCCCAACCTGGTGTACCAGGCGACCCACGACTGGCCACAGCTGAGCATGGGTCGCGCATTGGCTGAGAACAACGGCGCTGAGGTTCGGGTCTTCATGTGGCCGTTCCTGTTCCTCATCCTGGGGCCTCCGCTGGTGCCGGTCTGGGTGGCCGGGCTCGTCAGCATGGTCCGTCGAGATGACTGGAGACCGTTGAGGTTCGTGGCCGTCGCGTTTCCAGTTCTGCTGGCGCTGGTGTTCGTGATGGGCTCGCAGTTCTACTATCCGTTCGGTCTGGTGGCGGTCCTGTTCGCCGCCGGTTGCGTTCCCACGTACGAGTGGATCGTGCGGTCCTTGCGGTGGCGCCGTCCTCTTGTCGTGGCTGGGGTGTCTCTCAACGCGGCCGTCAGCGCGGTACTGGGGTTGCCGCTCATCCCGCTGTCTGCCCTCGGCGGCACCCCGGTACCGGCGGTCAACCAGGTGGCCCAGGACTCTGTTGGCTGGCCGACCTACGTCCGGCAGATCGCCGACGTGCACGCAACGCTGACGCCTGCGGACCGTTCGCGGGCCGTCGTCGTCACCAGCAACTACGGGGAGGCCGGTGCGGTCGCTCGGTACGGCGGACGGTTCCGGCTTCCTGACGTGTACAGCGGGCAGAACCAGCTCTCCTACCAAGCCCGGCCACCGGATGCTGCGACGGTGGTGATCATGGTTGGTGCTCAGCTCGATGAGGCGCGGAGCCACTTCACATCGTGCGTCATCGCCGACCGGCTCGACAACGGCCTCGACGTCGACAACGAGGAGCAGGGGCAGCCCATCGCGGTCTGTGAGAGCCCAAGAGGCGGCTGGGGCGCGGTGTGGCCAGCGCTGCGGCATGCGGACTGACGCGGTTTCGGCGGGCGGCCACCACGAGGTGGGTGACATGTGCGGCGCTGTCCCGAACTAGACTGTCGCGGTGGTCAGCCCGGTTCTCACCTCCTCGGACGTGCTGGACGGCGCGGCGTCGTCGCCCGCGGCTCTGCGGCGCTTCCTGCACGGTCTTCCTGGCGTCGACCAGGTGGGGTGCGAGGCGCGCGCCGCGACGCTGTCCACGCGCTCGATCAAAACGACCAGCAAGGCGTGGGCGCTCGACCTCGCAGTGTCGATGATCGACCTCACGACGCTTGAGGGGCAAGACACCATCGGCAAGGTCCGCGCCCTCTGTGCCAAGGCCAAGCGTCCCGACCCCGAGGATCCGAGCTGTCCCAGGGTCGCCGCGATCTGCGTCTATCCGGACATGGTCGCCACCGCGAAGGCGGCACTGGGAAGCTCCGGGGTACACGTCGCTTCGGTGGCGACCGCTTTCCCGTCCGGTCGGTCGACGCTCGACGTCAAGCTCCAGGACACGGAGGACGCAGTCGCCGCCGGAGCCGACGAGATCGACATGGTCATCGACCGAGGCGCGTTCTTGTCCGGCGACTTCTCGCGCGTCTTCGACGAGATCGTCGCTGTCAAGCAGGTGTGCCGACGCAGCACCGGCCAGGACGCGCACCTCAAGGTCATCATGGAGGCCGGCGAGCTGGTGACCTACGACAACGTCCGGCGTGCTTCGTGGCTGTCGATGCTCGCAGGGGCCGACTTCATCAAGACGAGCACGGGCAAGGTCCAGCCGGCCGCGACGATGCCGGTCACGCTCATCATGCTCGAGGCGGTGCGTGACTTCCGCGAGGCGACCGGCCGGATGGTCGGGGTGAAGCCCGCCGGTGGCATCAGCACCTCCAAGGACGCCATCAAGTACCTCGTCATGGTCAACGAGACGGCGGGTGACGACTGGCTCGACCCCGAGTGGTTCCGCTTCGGCGCCTCGAGGCTGCTCAACGACCTGCTGATGCAGCGCACCAAGATGACCACAGGCCGGTACTCCGGCCCCGACTACTTCACGCTGGATTAGAGGCCTTGATGGCATTCGAGTACGCCCCGGCACCGGAGTCGCGAGCGATCGTCGACCTCAAGTCGTCCTACGGCTTGTTCATCGGCGGCGACTTCGTCGACGGCAGCGGGCACGCGTTCAAGTCCGTGAGCCCCGCCACCGAGGAGGTGCTCGCCGAGATCGCCGAGGCGACCGCGAACGACGTCGACACGGCCGTCGCGGCCGCACGCCGCGCCTACACACGCACCTGGTCGAAGACGTCCGGCGCCGAGCGGTCGAAGTACCTGTTCCGGATCGCGCGCATCATCCAAGAGCGGTCCCGCGAGCTGGCCGTGCTGGAGTCGCTCGACAACGGCAAGCCGATCCGCGAGTCCCGTGACGTCGACATCCCCCTCGTGGCGGCGTACTTCTTCTACTACGCCGGCTGGGCCGACAAGCTCGAGTACGCACTGCCGCACCGACGCGGCGCCACCACGACGCCGCGACCACTCGGCGTCGCCGGGCAGATCATCCCGTGGAACTTTCCGTTGCTCATGCTGGCCTGGAAGATCGCACCCGCGCTGGCCGCCGGCAACACCGTCGTGCTCAAGCCCGCCGAGACGACATCGCTCACCGCCCTGCTGTTCGCCGAGATCTGCCAGCAGGCTGACCTGCCGGCGGGGGTCGTCAACATCATCACCGGTGCAGGTGAGACAGGTCGTGCCCTGGTCGGTCATCCCGACGTCGACAAGGTCGCCTTCACCGGGTCGACCGAGGTCGGCAAGGCGATCGGACGCACGGTCGCCGGCACCCGCAAGTCGGTGACGCTCGAGCTTGGCGGCAAGGCTGCCAACATCGTCTTCGACGACGCCCCGATCGACCAGGCGGTTGAGGGCATCGTCAACGGCATCTTCTTCAACCAGGGCCACGTGTGCTGTGCGGGCTCGCGGCTGCTCGTCCAGGAGAGCGTGTACGACGACGTGCTGGCGCGGCTGAAGCGGCGGATGGCGACCCTTCGCGTAGGCGACCCGCTCGACAAGAACACCGACGTCGGCGCGATCAACTCCAGTGAGCAGCTCGCCCGGATCCGGGAGCTGTCGGCCGTGGGTGAGGCCGAAGGCGCCGAACGCTGGTCGCCACCGTGCGAGCTGCCCGACCGTGGGTTCTGGTTCGCGCCGACGATCTTCACCGGGGTGAGCCAGGCGCACCGGATCGCCCGCGAAGAGATCTTCGGGCCGGTGTTGTCGATCCTCACGTTCCGCACCCCCGCCGAGGCCGTCGAGAAGGCCAACAACACGCCCTTCGGCCTGTCAGCAGGCGTGTGGACCGACAAGGGCTCACGCATCTTGTGGATGGCCAACCAGCTCCGCGCCGGGGTCGTGTGGGCCAACACGTTCAACCGCTTCGACCCGACCAGCCCGTTCGGCGGTTACAAGGAGTCGGGTTACGGCCGCGAGGGCGGCCGCCACGGTCTGGAGGCCTACCTTGCCGAGTGACACCAGGCTCGACGTCCGCAAGACCTACAAGCTCTACATCGGCGGCAAGTTCCCGCGCAGCGAGAGCGGCCGCTCCTACGTCGTCAATGACAGCCGCGGTCGCTTCCTCGCCAATGCCGCCGCCGCCTCCCGCAAGGATGCCCGCGACGCCGTCGTCGCGGCCCGCAAGGCGTTCCCCGGCTGGTCCGGCGCGACGGCCTACAACCGCGGCCAGGTGCTCTACCGGGTCGCCGAGGTGATGGAGGGCCGCCGCGACCAGTTCGCCGACGAGGTGGTCGCAGGCGAGGGCCTCACCCGCGCCCGCGCCGGCCGCAGCGTCGACCAGGCGATCGACCGGCTCGTCTGGTACGCCGGCTGGACCGACAAGATCGCGCAAGTCGTCGGCGCCACCAACCCGGTGGCCGGACCGTACTTCGACTTCTCGATCCCCGAGCCGACCGGGGTCGTCGCCGTGCTGGCGCCGCAGCAGTCGTCCCTGCTCGGACTCGTCTCGGTTGTCGCGCCGGTCGTCGCCGGCGGCAACACCGCTGTGGTGACGTCGTCGCGGGACCGACCGCTGCCCGCCATCTCGTTCGCCGAGGTGCTCGCGACCTCCGACGTGCCTGGCGGCGTGGTCAACATCTTGACCGGGTCGGTCGGCGACACCGCGCCCTGGCTCGCGTCGCACATGGACGTCAACGCGATCGACCTCACCGGTGTCGCAGGTGACGACGAGCACGCCACCGCGCTCGAGGTCGCCGCCGTCGACAACCTCAAACGGGTGCGCCGCGCCCCCGACGCCGAACCGGACTGGACGCTCGACCCTGGCCTCAGCCGGATCACGAGCTTCCTCGAGACCAAGACCGTCTGGCACCCCATCGGCGTCTGACAATCCAGTTGAGCCGTCAGATATGAACCGTTGAGCCGTCACAAACTTGAGGCATTGATCGACGTCGACCCGTACGCCGGCGTACCGGACCGGACCACGATGAGTGATCACGCCGGCCGGTTGCTGTTCTCGTTCACGGCCACCGAGAGCGCCAGCACGGGACAGCCCTGGGCCGACCAGGTGTGGCGGCCCAGCGACGCGCCGGTCGACGAGGTGTGCGAGACGGCCGTTGCGGCGTTCCCCGGGTGGCGTCTCTCGACCGCTGACCGAGCGCTGCTCGCTGCCCTCAAGGTCTCCGGGGCGACCGAGCGACGACGCGCACATACGCTGACGCACCCGCTCGTGGAGCTGCCCGAACTGCGCCGGCTCGACGGCGTGCGGGTCGAACAGCTGTCCCTGGCCACGCTCGACGACCAAGCGGGCATGCTGGGCGCGATGAACGTG
>JACCVZ010000284.1 GCA_013697905.1 Nocardioidaceae bacterium | reverse complement strand
TTGGTTCCCACAGGCCGTCACCGACTCCTCGTTCTGCGGCAGACCGATGTCGTCCTTGTTGAACAGGTCCGCAACCAACCCGGAACCCGCGATCGAGGCAGCGGCGCTGCCACCGGTCCGTTGGGCGGTGGCAGTCTTGGTCAGCTGCCTGGCTGTGGTCACGCTGTCGCGAAGGTTGGCGGGCGCCTGGTCGGGATGGGCCAGGGCCTGGTGGAACAGGACGGACTGTGAGAGGTGGCTGTTGAATACTCCTGAACTGGCCTTGGTCTCGTTTGGCTCACTGGAAGCCGGGACAGCAGAGACGGCGAGGGCGGTGAGGGCGACCGCTACCGCGGCCGAGGTAAGTCGTTTCATAAACGCTCCAAGTGGGGAGAAACCGGCGGCGCACGAAGGAAACGACTCAAGTTAGGCTTTGTCATTAGTCAGCGTCAAGGTAGGTCATGATAATCGCGGTCCACCGTCACTTATGGTCACTGCACAGGGTGATGTTGCGGCACATCCGCCTCCCGTCACCTCTGGTGGTCGCCCAGACCCGCCGCCGGCAGTGGTGTTGTTTGCCCTCGCCCGCCGCCGGTTGACAGCAGTAGCATCGAACCGCTAATGGCGAGAGCTCGGCTTGCTTGCGGGCCGTCCGATCACTGGACGGGCGGCGCCTCTTCGGAAGGTGAGTAATGGTCGACCTCTTCCGGTACGTCGAGCACGACTTCGCGATCCCCACCAGAACTGATGCCATCGACGTGGCGAACCAGTCCGACTTCCAAGCCGGCCTGGTCGCCGCCTCTGACGCAGACCAGGGGAGCCAGCGGGTTCGTGAGCGGGCCCTCAGGTTCCTGTCGGACACCATCTCCTCGCCCATCGACGACCCCGCGGCCTTCGCGCCGCAGCTGACCGAGCTTCCTTCGGCGCTTGCCGAGCTGACGGCCGTCAACGTCACCACGGTCCGTCATACGGTGAAGCAGCTGTTCGGCCGGACCGTGAAGCAGCTCGTGGCGTCCGTCGACTTCCGCGCCGACAAGGAGCTGCTCGAGAACACGATCCTCGCTGTCAAGCTAGTGACCGGGTTCGACAGGATCGCCACCACACGCCTGGTCCTCCAGTTGCGTGCGGTCGCACTCCTGCAGGACCTCGCCGCCGGGACACTGGCCGAGTTGACAGCGGCAGAGGTCGCCCGTCTGCTCGAACGGCCGCTGCGCATGCCGCCCGACCTGCTCCCCACGGCCACGCGCCCACCGACCCATGCGGCTGAGGACCTGGTCGAGCCGGACGAGTCGGAGCGAGGCGGTTTGCAGGACGTCCAGCACGAGCGCGACCAGCTGCAGTCCAGCTACGACGCTCTGCTGGCCATCCCACCAAGCCGCCTCGAGCTCATCTCGAGCGAGTCGGACACCAGGCTCCAGGACCGACCCGCCGACGGTGAGCCGAGGGAGCGGACGAGCGGTGAGGTGGACAGCTCATCCAGTGTCGCCGAAGCACCGACGATTCTATGCGTCGGCGCCGCTGGACTGGAGTCGCTCGGCGCCGAGCGGCGCCGGATGCTGTCCAGCCTGCCGGTGGACGTCGAGCGCGCACCGGTGACCGAGGTGGTGGACGCGGTCAAGCGCCGCCTGTCCGACCTGAACGCCGAGCTGTTGCCGCTGGAGGTGCGCGGCCCGGCCAGGGTGTACCGCGTGGGAGTGCACCTTTTCACCGAGGATCCCGCTCCCGTGGTGGCGTTGTCCGCGCCGTCGCCGACACCGGCGTCGGGTCCTACTCCCACGCCCGCCCCGGACTTCAGCTACGCCGTGACGCGGCCCGTCGGAGTCGGCAACCTGCAGGTGGTGCGCCAGGAGCTGGTCGGATACCGCGCCGGCGACATCTCCCACATCGAGAACGTGCTGGAGGGGGAGCTGCTGCGCCGGTCGACGCGGCGCGAAGATGTCAACGAGGTCACCGTCACCGAGGAGACCCAGACGACCCAGGTCGAGGAGCGGGACCAGCAGTCGACCGACCGGAACGAGCTCGCGTCCGAGAGCCAGAAGGAGGCAGGCAGGCAGTCGACGACGTCCGCGGGCGCGATGACCTCGACCGACTACGGCAAGCTCGTCGAGAACAGCAAGACGAACTTCGCCCAGACCGTGACGTCGAAGGCGGTCGAGAGCCTCACCCAGCAGGTGCGCCAGCAGCGTGTGCAGCGTGAGCGAAAGACGTACCTAGAGGATGCGGTGCACGAGCTGGACAACCAGAAGGGCGCGGACAAGGTCCGGGGCATCTACCAATGGGTCGACAAGCTCTACAGCGTGCGTGTCCTGAACTATGGCAAACGGCTGATGTACGACGTGGTGGTGCCTGAGCCGGCGGCGTTCCTGATGCAGTCACTCAAGTCGGCGACCCAGCCGGAGAGCTTCCAGCTCACGAAGCCGACCGAGCCGTGGCTCAAGCCGTACGACCTGAACGCGGCGAACTATGCCTACTACGCCGCCCTGTACGGCGTCACCGGATCTGTCAGCCCGCCAGCGGACGAGTACAGCCAGACCGTCGCCAAGGCTGAGCCGATCGACGTGCAGAAGGAGCTGAACACCTACGGAAAGCAAGTCCACGGCGCGTACCTCGGTGCCTTCATCTTGCGGGTGCCCGAGGGTTACAAGGCGGTCAGCGCATACATCCAGCGTGTGAACGTCGACTTCCTGACGGCGCCAGGCAGGTACCTCGAGTTCTTCGTGGGCGACACCCACTACTGCCGCTTCGGTCCGTCCGACATCAACACGCTCAACACGTCCTTCCTGATGGACGGGGAGACCGGCGACCTCCCGGTCACCTTCCGCAGCTTCGCCCAGGTCACCCAGTTCGCCTATGCCGTGGGCATCACCTGTCAACGCACCGACAGGGCCTACGAGCAGTGGCAGCTCGAGACGCACGCCGCCATCGTCAGCGGCTACCAGCGCCAGCTCGCCGACTACCAGGACAAGCTCGGCCGGTACGTCGCCGCTACGCGCAGCCAGCTCGCACTGGCCGCGAACTACGCACACGACGCGTCGGTGGAGCGCGACGAGCTGAAGAAGGCGTTCATCTTCTTGCTGTTCGGGGAGCACCCGGGTGCCCATCTGCCCACCCCGACGCCGGCACCGGTGCCGCCATCGGCGCTGCCGCCGGATCCGTTCGCGGTCCGGGACTGGGGGGCGGTGGTCGCGTTCTTCGAGCGCGCCTTCGACTGGGAGAACCTGATGTACACCTTCTACCCCTACTTCTGGGGCCGCCCCGAACGCTGGGAGGAGCTGATCTTGACCCAGGACGTCGACCCGCAGTTCGAAGCCTTCCTCAAGGCCGGCGCAGCTCGCGTCGTCGTGCCGGTGCGACCCGGGTTCGAGGCTGCACTCGCCCACTACCAGGAGACGGGGGACATCTGGATGGGCGAGGAGATCCCGGACATGTTCGGCGACCACTATGTCTCGATCATCGCCGAGATCAAGGCTGCCAACTTCGCCCCCGGAGACGAGGTGTGCGTGCAGCAATGGGAGGTCACCCTGCCTACCACGCTCGTGCTACTCAAGGACGACGCGAAGCTGCCCACCTGGACCCCCACCGCGTGCAACCCCCCGCCCGGACCCTAGCGGCGTGGACCCACGAAAGGCGATGGAGCAGCGCAAGACCTGGTTCTTCGAAACGCAGCTCCGGCGTCTCAACTACGAGGCGTTCCGCGGGACATCGGCCGAGAGCGCAGGCCCGTTTCTTGACCTGATCTCCGAGTCGGCACAGACCGTCGGCGTCTCAGGAAGCCCAATCGGGGGGCGTCTGGAGCACCGCGGTCAGGTGTATCTCGACAGCCAGCAGCCGGTCTGGTCGGCGGACGAACGCTCGCGTCACGACGCATTCGCGACGACGCTGATCGGCCTGATGGGGAACTGGCTCGACTACGTGGACCCTGCGAAACTGGCGTCGGCGCTCGCGGAGCTGAAGCGCGAGTACGAGCGAAGCATGTTCTCCTCCGTCACGGACATCGCCGGCACCATGAGCGCGTTCCCGCGGTCACAGCCCCTGCTCGGCAAGGGCACCGAGCCGCCCGGAGGCGACGAAGGTGTCGGTGCGGCCATCAGCCGTGCCGAGCTGGCGGCGGCCAAACCGTGGCTGATCCCTGAGCTCTACAACGCAAAGAACGCCGACACCACCGTAGCGGCGAACTGGCTGGCCAACCTCGAGCAGTATGTAGCCGAGTTCGAGGTGGAACTCCAGCTGGCGGTCGGTGGTACGGCCGGGCAGAACCTGCCCTTCGACCCGGGCTCGACCAGCGGTTACCGGGCGCTTGTCGCGTTCATGCTTCAGGTAGCCCCGACTCGGTCGACGAGCAACGCGGTCGGCGTACAGATCCTCGACCGAGCCAAGAAGAAGCCGGAGGACAAGGATCTGAGCTACATCTACCGGCCGTCCCTGCGCACCTCGGGCTCCCCACTGGGGCCGGTGACCGCCTTCCGGCTGTCCGAGAGGACGAAGTACTGGACCGGGGTGTTCCACAATCCCCTGAAGGAGTGCGTGGTCCTCAAGGCCAACTCCGACATGGGCCTGTGCCAGCTGGTGCGCCTGCTGTACCGCTACGGCACACTGCCGTCGACTCTCGGTGCGGACAGCGACCTCACCTGGCGGACCCGTACCGCCCCCGACGAGACCTTTGCCCAGTACTTCGCCGGCAAGGCTCAGGACCCAGTGTTCTCGAATGACGCAGCGCTGCGAGAGCGTCTGCAGACCGCAGAGACCAAACTGCGCACCATCCTGGAGGAGAGCGCCGCTCACCCACGCAGCGCGTCACCTAGCTTCTCCGTACTCGCCGAGGAAATTCTCAAGCAGGGCCTGAAGTCGTACAAGTTCTGGCTGGACGAACCGTTGCGGGCCAAGGACAACGACACGCTGAACAAGGTCAAGGCCGGCATCGAACTCGGCGATGCGGACACCGAGATGGAGTTCTGGTCGGAGAACCACTACATCATGTTCGCTTCCTCGGAGTACCTCCTCGGCCAGCTGTGGGAGACCGACGAGTTCCAACCCGGCCACGTGTTCCTGCCCGCCGATGACAAGATCGGCGTGACCACGGGCGCTGCCCGCAGGGACCGGGGCCGCGCGCGAGTATTGAAGTGGCTGAACAACCGGCTGCTGTTCGGGTGGATGGAGTTCCACTCGTCCGGCTACTACCGCGAGCACCTGTGGGCGCTGCTGAACCTCGTCGATTTCGCCCTCGACGAGCAGGTCCGGGTCAAGGCGACGATGGCCGTCGACCTGCTGCTCTTCGATGTGGTCCGCTACCTGCACAAGGGCACGATGGGGGCGCCGGGCGGTCGCAGTCAGTTCAAGTCGAAGAACTGCGGCTGGGACAACGACCTCGGCGACGTCGTCGAGATCATGCTGGGCGTCCGCGGCGTCTTCAACGAGGGCCGCTCGCAGATCGGCTCCAGCTTCGCCACCTCGTCGTACGTCGTGCCGGACGTCCTGCTCGAGATGGGCACCTCGCCGCCGACGTACCCCTTCACGGACCGCTCACGGGTCTCGATCACCTTCGATGAGGCCCCGAAGTACGGGATCTCCTGGTCGCAGAAGTCCGACGCCAAGGACTCGGTGCTCCAGGGATACGCCCCCAAGCGGGCCAAGTATGCCGCCTTCCTCGACCAGGTGAACCGCGAGATCGAGCGGACCCATGAGGACTACGGCGCCACCGAGGACGACACCGTCTTCTTCTGGGGCATGTCGGCCTTCTACAACAAGCAGGTGGTCCGCAACACCTTCGCCGCGGTCGACAAGTTCGACCTCTCGAAGTCTCCGGCGTTCGGCGGAGCCGTCAGCACACTGATCAAGACGATCCTCCCCCTTGTCCGGCGGGCCGAGACCGGCTTCATCGGCAGCCTCGTCGGCGGAGCCGTCGGCGGCGTGGTCGGCTTCTTCGAGAGCGACCTCGCGGCCGACGACCTCGAGGCCGACGCTGCCGACGACCTGTCGCTGTTCATCGAGGGCTCGACCCGGACCCGGGCGAACATCTTGAGCTACCGGACGCCTGACGTGATGCTCTCGAGCATCCAGAACTTCCGGGCCGGGCAGCTGAACTTCCAGAGCAGCGTCAACCAGGCGACGCTCAACACCTCGGCCAACGTCTTCACCACCTCGGGTTTCGCGGGGTTCGACATCTCCGACGTCGCCGCCGCGATCGGCGGGGCCGTCGTCGGCGGCGCCATCGGGATGCCGCTGATCGGCGCCGCGGTCGGGGTGGGCCTGAACGAGTCGAGCGTCTCCGGCACCAACCCGCTCGGTGACGACGAGGACGGCCCCGGTTGGTGGACCGGCTACTGGGCGCTCCCGATGGTGGTCCAGCAGGGTTCGGCGGCGATCCTCGCCTACGACTTCCATGACGCCCAGACGTTTCTCGCCGAGGCCGGCTCGCACACCTGGTTTCCCAGCAGCGGTTTCGACCGGGTCGTGGAGCGGCGGACGTCGGCGTACGACGACGCCAACTTCCCGCTGCTCGACATCACCGATACGGGGCCCAAGGGCTTCTGGCTGTTCGGCCAGGTCATCCACCCGGCGGTCGACGGCTCGGCGGTCGGCTCCGGGGAAGCGTACGTCGGGGTGTTCTCCAACCAGCGTCCTGAATGGCTCACCAAGGACTCCGACCCGTACGACAGCCGGCTGCACGAGCGGAGCGACGGTGCCATCGACGCCATCACGGACGCGATCGACGACAAGCTGGACGACCTCGAGGATAGGGACGAGGTGGGATACGTCGGTCGCCAGATCATCGAGACCGTCGTGCCCCGGTCGGTGAGCGGACACTACCGGCCCGGCATCAACCGTGACTCGTGGCTCGCCGCCGTGGTCACGGACCTCGGCAACTCGACCGCGACCATTCTCGCTCAGCACCGCGACGACGTGAACGCGCTGGCGAACCTGTACATCCAACGTCAAGACCTCGAGCGGATCTGGAAGATGCCGCTGCCGGACTACTTCGCCGACCGAGACTGGTACGTCGACGGCAAGAACGTCTGGATCCTTCAGGTGGGCAGCAGGGCCGAGTTCGGCAGCTTCGAGAACTTCATGGACCGGGTCAGCGCGGCCCGCATCCATCTCGACGACTCGGGAGACATCGAGTGCACCTACGACATCCCCCGGTCCGACGGCTCCAGCGACCGCTTGCACCTCGAGTACGGCGACGGGGGCCGGTTCAATCTGAACGGCGGTGGGTTCGCCACGGACCTGTACCCACGGTTCGAGAACCCGTTTGTCAGGGGCGGCATCGTCGAGTGGGGGCAGCGGGAGTACTGCCTTGCGTGGAACGGCAAGACGCTGCTGCACGACTTCAGCGACGACGAGCACCCGGTCCGGCTGGAGGCACCGGTCGCCGAACCGGACGCCACCGACACCGTCAAGGGGCTCGTTGTCTTCCTCCGCACCGAGGGCGAGGAGATGGACGCCTTCACCGTGGCCACCGCGACGGTGGAGATCGCGTGCGCACGGCTGACCACGGATCAGGTCGTGGCTGCGGGTCCGGTCGGCGAGGACACGCCCCACGACACGGAGTGGATCTTCCTCGACGAGCCGGCGCGTCGGAGCCCGGACATGAGCCTCACGTTTACCCATCCTGCCTCCACGAAGGGCGACGACACCCCTGAGTGGTCGGCGTCGTTCACGCTTAAGGCGCTGATGGGCGACCGGACGCTCAAGGACTGCGCGCTCACGATGTCGTCACTGCACTTCGAGGACGCTCGGCGGTCGAGCGGACCGCTGCCGTTCGTGGTGACGCTGTCGAGGTGGGCCGACTGGGCGCAGGTCGGGGACACGCCCGTCGTGGCGTCGTGGCTGCTGGCCGGGCAGCCGGCGTACGACGTGGGCTGGCAGGACCACCATGATCTGTTTGTGCTCAACACCCAGCGCCGGTTGTGGCACCGCCGGCTGTCGTGCGGGGCGACAGCCGGAGCCTGGATTCAGGTCGACGCCGCTGGCACGGCCCCCGACTGGTCGCAGCCGTTCTCGTGGGCCGGGCGGTCCGATCGCTCTGGCCGGGTGGACCTGTTCGTGGTGACCGAGGGCCGGTTGCTGGCGAGATCAACCGACGTGGACGGACGCTGGTCGCCGCGGTGGACAGACGTCGCACCGACGACAGCTGACCTGTTCTTCTCCGAGCCGGTGCCGCTGGGGCCAGGGAGCGTGATCGCCGCGGTCGAAGGAGGCGGGGTGCTGGGCGGAGGCGGCGTCGACCTGTACCTTACGGGCACCGACGGCGACCTCTACACGTATGCCGACTGGCACCCCGGCGACGAGGGTCTCTGGCAGTCGATCGATGCGAGCGACTTCACGCTCGCACCGGGTGTGCCGATCCAGGTCGCGGGCGGGCAGCTGCTCGCGCTGGCCGACGACGGATCGTTGTGGTGCAGATCCCTCACCTCGACGTTCGTCTTCGGCGACGGCTGGCGGCGGCTCGAAGGTCCCGGTTTCCGGGTGACGCGGATGGCCGTCGGCGGCACCGCGGACCGGCTGCACCTAGCGGTCGGCGCTTCTACCGGCCAGGTCAGCGTTGGCGAGCGCGCGGCCAGCGGCCCGGTGACCTGGGTTGCTCCGGCGCCCCCGGACGGCTGGACCCCGGCGCCAACCACCGACCTCGTCTGGGCCCGCCCCGGGCCTGGTCAGTGGTGGCTGTTCGCCTGCGGTATCGACGGCTCGGTGCGCTCCGTCATCCGGAGCGACAACGACAGTTCGGCTGCCACCTGGCAGACCGTGGGAGCAGCAGCGACCGCCGTGGCCTTGAACCCAGCCGGCTTGCTCGCGGCAACCTGCCGGGCGAAGGGGATGATCGAGCTCTTTGCCGAGACCTCGTCCGGTGGGCTGTCATGGGCCTGGTGGTCCTAACCGAGTCGGCGGCCTGGCAGACGCTCAACCGGCCCATCACAGATGAGGGTGCAGCGGTCGGTGTCGCCCCGCGTGCTAGTGTCTCGGCGATCGTGATTCAGCGGCAGGAGGTGAGACCCGTGAACGCAGTATCCGTGATAGGTGCTCTCCTGCAGTCCACGATCGCGCGACTGACGTAGTCGCCACTGGAGCGCCCGCAGGCTCGCGAAAGGCGACTCCCATGAACACAACACCTTTTTCAACTCTGCACGTCACCTCGACGACGGCCTCCGACCGGCCGAGGTCCGACCACGATCAGCCGCAGGTCGACGCCACAAGGCGGGTGCGTGCCGCGGGTGAGCGAGCGTTGGTCCTCGGTGGTGGCGGATCGGCAGGCAATGCGTGGTTGATCGGTGTCATCGCCGGCCTGCTTGATGCCGGGTTGGATGTGACCGAGGCTGATCTGATCATCGGGACCTCGGCCGGATCGACGGCCGCGGCCCAAATCACTAGCGCGACCCCGACCGGACTTCTTGCCGACATCCTTTCCGCTGCGCTCCAGCAACGAACTGGTCCGGTCGGGTCCGACGGTGAACGGGTTCCGATTAGGCCGGTCGCGGACCATATGGAGAGGACGAGCGGAATCATCGGTGCCGCTGAGGGTGCGGCCGACATGCGTCGCAGAATGGGTGCGGCGGCGCTCGAGATGGATGCGGCGTCGGACGGCTCGGCGCAAACGCAGTGGCGCGCTACCGTCGCCGCTCGGCTGCCCAGTCAGCACTGGCCTGAAGGAATGATGCTGATCGTGGCCGTCGATGCCCATACCGGTGAACCGGTCGTGTTCGACCGCCACAGCGGAGTCGATCTGGCGGACGCCGTCGCCGCCAGTTGTGCCAGTGGCCCTCCCCACGGTATCGGCGACAAGCGATATATCGATGGCGGCTACCGACGCAACGAGAATGCCGATCTCGCAGCCGGATACGCACGGGTGCTGGTGCTGTCACCATTCGGCGGCAGATCACGGCACCCGCTGGACTGGGGCATGCATCTCACCACACAGGTCGACGAACTACGCGCACGCGGCAGCAGAGTCGAAACGATCTTCCCGGACAGCAACTCGGAGCACATGTTCGGCGCCAATGCGATGAATCTGTCGCTGCGTCCGCCCGCTGCTCGAGCTGGTTACAACCAAGGCAGAGCCCTTGCCGAGCAGCTCACCGAATTCTGGCGCTGACACCCACGGACCAGTCGACCCGGTAGGCGTGACGACACCTGCTCATGCTCGGATGGCCGATGGGCGCGACGCGCCTCACGCTACCTTCGTGCGCCCTGACCTGGGCTCGTTCTGCCGTCTTGACGAACTCGGCCTGCAGGTCGTGGGTCAACGGATCGAGCCCGGTCGTTCGGTTTTGGCCCGCCGGGTCGTCGAGACCGACGAGTTCGCCCGGTGGTGTCGCCGCTGCGGATGCGAGGCTGCGCCGCGCGACAGCGTGACCCGGCGGCTGGCGCACGAGCCGCTGGGGTGGCGCCCGACGACGTTGCT
>JACCVZ010000282.1 GCA_013697905.1 Nocardioidaceae bacterium | reverse complement strand
CGAGCCGAGCCACACGCTGCTGCGCGACCTCGCGGCCGATCCCCGCTTCGCCGACGCCACCTCGGGAGTCGAGGCACCGGCAGCCTTCGACGCCGCCACCTATCTCGCCGACCTCGCACCGCTCGGCTGCGAGGTCGACGCGTGGGAGACGCCCTACCTGCATGTCCTCACCGGCGCCGACCCGGTCTTCACCTGGATCTCGGGAACCGGCGCCCGGCCGATCCTCCAGGCGATGTCCGACGAGCAGCAAGCGGAGTTCGTGCCGGAGTACAAGGCGTTGCTGCGTGCGGCCTACCCGGAGCAGCCGCACGGCACCGTGCTGCCGTTCCGGCGCGTCTTCGTGGTGGCCCGCAGACACGAGACACCCGCGTGAGGCCGTCTCGCTCACCCCTACACACGCAGGGAGGTGACATGACCAGGTTGCATCACGTGCAGGTGAGCTGCCCGGCCGGCGGCGAGACAGCCGTCCGCGCCTTCTACGGCGACCTGCTCGGTCTGGTCGAGGTGGCCAAGCCCGCGCAGCTCGCCAAGCGCGGCGGCGTCTGGTTCCGCGGCGACGGTTACGAGCTTCACGTCGGTGTGGAGGACGGGTTCACCCCTGCCCGCAAGGCGCATCCCGCCTTCCTCGTCGCCGACGTCGACGCGAAAGCGGCACTGCTGACCTGCGCAGGCGTCGCGCTCAGCTGGGACTCCGACTTCCCGGCGTACCGCCGGTTCCACACCCATGACCCGCATGGCAACCGGGTTGAGATCCTCGGTGAGCTGCGTGCGGGCGGGCAGTAGAGTCCGCCCATGCCCCGCCCCAGCCCTGAGTGGATCGCCGCACTCCCCAAGGCCGAGCTGCACGTGCATCACGTCGGCTCGGCGTCGCCTCGCATCGTCGCCGAGCTCGCCGACCGGCACGGCGACACACCGGTGCCGAAGGACCAGGCAGCCGTCGCCGACTATTTCCAGTTTTCGGACTTCGCGCATTTCGTCACTGTCTACCTCTCGGTCGTCGACCTGGTCCGTACGCCGGACGACGTGCGGATGCTCACATACGAGATCGCGCGCGACATGACGACGCAGTCGGTGCGGTACGCCGAGCTCACCTGCACGCCGTACACGTCGCTAGTCGCGGGCGTGGCGCCCGAGGCGTTCTGCGAGGCGATCGAGGCTGCCCGGGTCGCCGCCGAGCGCGACTTCGGCGTGGTGTTGCGCTGGTGCTTCGACATTCCGGGGGAGTGTGGGATCCCTGCCGCCGACGAGACTGTCCGGATCGCGACCGTGTTGAAGCCCGAGGGGCTCGTCTCGTTCGGCCTCGGCGGCCCGGAGATCGGGGTCCCCCGGCCGCAGTTCAAACCCCACTTCGACCGCGCTCGGGCCGCCGGACTGCGCTGCGTGCCACACGCCGGCGAGACCACCGGACCGCAGACCGTCTGGGACGCGCTGCGACTGCTCGGCGCGGAACGGATCGGCCACGGCACCTCGTCGGTGCAGGACCCGGAGCTGCTGGCCTACCTGGCCGAGCACCGCATCCCGCTCGAGGTCTGCCCGACCTCCAACGTCGCGACCGGAGCTGTGCCGAGCCTGGACCAGCACCCGGTTGGGCGGCTGCGCGAGGCAGGCGTCGTCGTCACCATCAACTCCGACGACCCGCCGATGTTCGGCACCAGCCTCAACCAGGAGTACGCCGTCGCGGCCGACCTGCTCGACCTCGAAGCGGCGGGGCTCGCAGACCTGGCCCGGACGGCGGTGGACGTGTCGTTTGCCGACCACGCAACGAAGACTCGGGTCCATGCGGAGATCGACGCCTACCTGGCTGGAGGCTGACCCCTTGTCGCGCTGCAGTGTCCCGCAGTTCGCCGGGAGGGTGGGGAAGGGGAGGTGGCAGGGTGCTGGCAGCAGGGGCCGTCAGGGGCGCTCGGTGCGCAGCTGCGGCTCCGTGCTGAGACCGGACAGGCCGTGCCAGGCCAGGTTGACAAGGTGCGCGGCCACCTCCTGCTTGTCGGGCTGGCGCGCGTCGAGCCACCACTGGCCGGTCGTTGCGACCATGCCCACGAGCATCTGGGCGTACATGGGGGCGTACTTCGCGTCGAACCCGCGGGCGCGGAACTCCTCCTCGAGGATGTACTCCACGCGTGACGCGATGTCTCCGATGATCGAGACGAAGGAGCCAGACTCCGACCCGACGGGTGAGTCGCGGACCAAGATCCGGAAGCCGTCCGAGGACTGCTCGATGTAGTCGAGCAGTGCCAGCGCCGCCTGCTCGAGCAGGTCACGAGGGTGCCCGGTCGCGGTCAGCGACGTCCGCATCATGTCGAGGAGTACTCTCACCTCGCGGTCGACCACGACGGCGTACAGTCCCTCTTTGCCGCCGAAGTGCTCGTAGACGATCGGCTTGGAGACGCCTGCGCGCGACGCGATCTCCTCGATCGCAGTGCCTTCGAAGCCACGCTCGGCGAACCGTGAACGAGCCGTGTCGATGAGCTGCTCGCGCCGCTCGGCACTCGTCATCCGTGCCCTGGTGGGACGTTTCGGCTTCTCCGAGGTCACCGTCGCATCATCGCAGCCACTCCGATATGTCGGATCAGGCGGCGTCGGGCTGGACGCGCTTCGTCTCGAGCCGCTCCTGAACGGGCCAACGGACCGCCGAGACCCAACCCACCTTCTCCATCAGCCAGATGATTCGCGCCGAGGTGTCGACCTGACCGGGCAGCACGCCGTGACGGGCGCAGGTGGGGTCGCTGTGATGCAGGTTGTGCCAAGACTCACCCATCGACGGGATCGCCAGCCACCAGACGTTGCCCGACTTGTCACGGGACTTGAACGGACGCTCACCCACCGCGTGGCAGATCGAGTTGATCGACCAGGTGACGTGGTGCAGCAAGCCGACGCGCACAAGCGAGCCCCAGAAGAACGCCGTGAGCGCTCCTTGCCACGACATCGTCCACAGGCCACCGGCGAGCGCGGGCAGGAGCAGCGAGGCCGCCACCAACCATGGGAAGTTCCGGGAGATCTTGACCAGGTCCTTGTCCTTCAGCAGGTCGGGTGCGTACTGGCGCTGTGACGTCTGCTCGGTGTCGAAGAGCCATCCCATGTGCGCGTAGAAGAGCCCCTTCACGAGTGCGGGGATCGTGTCGCCGTACCGCCATGGTGAGTGCGGGTCACCGTCGCGGTCGGAGAACTTGTGGTGCTTGCGGTGATCGGCAACCCACCGGATCACCGGCCCCTGGATCGCCATCGAGCCGGCCAGGGCGAGGGCGATCTTGACCGGCCGGTTGGGCTTGAAGGACTTATGCGTGAAGTACCGGTGAAAGCCGACCGTGATGCCGTGGCCGGTGACGGCGTACATCACCGCCGCGATCACGATGTCGCTCCAGCCGAGCCAGCCGCCCCACGCGACCGGTACGGCGGCGGCGATCGCGAGGAACGGGAGCGCGATGAAAGCGCCGATGGCGATCTGCTCCGCTCTCGACTGCCGGTCACCCCCCATGCTGCCCAGCGAATCCTCGACGGCGTCGAGCGGCTGGTGATCGATCTGTGGTGGAGCGACAGCGGTGGCTGGCGACATGTCAGTCATCCTCAAGGGGTCGGCGATCGTAGTACTTACTACACCGTAACCTACGGTTGCGTAACGGGCCAGATTTCCCCAGGTGGTCCTCACCACAGACCGGCGTCTGCGGGGTCTGGGTCCAGATCTGGCAAGCGATCCCTCGACCCACCGGGATGGCTTCGGCCTGTGGCAGACTGTCCCGACGCAGGGGTGCACCGGTCACGGCCGCACGCCACGCAGTCCCCTGTGGGGTAACCCGGCAGCCCGCAAGCCTTTGAAGCTTGAGGTCCTGGATCGAAGCCAGGCAGGGGAGCAGACCGCGACGAGCGCTCACCGGCGCAGACCCGCAAGGAGTTGACGTGACGGCACACCGGCCGACCGCAGTCATCGTGCTCGCAGCAGGAGGCGGCACCCGGATGAAGTCCGACACCGCCAAGGTTCTTCACCCCATCGGCGGTCGCAGCCTGTTGCGGCACGCCCTCACCGCCGCCCGCGGAACCGAGCCCGACCACCTCGTCGTGGTGGTCCGCCATGACCGGGAGCGAATCGTCGATCACGTCGGAGTGGTCGACCCGATGGTGGTGATCGCCGACCAGGACGAGGTTCCCGGCACTGGCCGGGCGGTCGAGTGCGGTCTCGCCGTGTTGCCTGCGGACCTCGAGGGCACCGTGGTCGTAACGATGGGCGATGTGCCGCTGCTCACCGGCGAGACGCTGCGCGGCCTGGTGGCCGCACATGACGAGACGGCGAGCGCCGTCACGGTCATCACTGCGTCGCCCGCCGACCCGACCGGGTATGGGCGCATCCTTCGAGACGACGCCGGCAACGTGGTCGCCAACGTCGAGCACAAGGACGCCAGCGACGAGCAGCGGAAGATCGCCGAGGTCAACGCCGGTCTCTACGCCTTCGACGTCGGTGTCCTCCGCGAGGCGCTGACGCAGGTCAGCAACGACAACACTCAGCAGGAGAGGTACCTCACCGACGTCCTCGCCGTCGTTCACGCCAGTGGCGGCAAGGTCACGGCCCACCAGCTCGACGACCTCTGGCAGACGGAAGGCGTCAACGACCGTGTGCAGCTTGCGCGCCTGGGCGCCGAGCTCAACCGACGCACGGTCGAAGCCTGGATGCGCGAGGGGGTGACCGTCGTCGACCCGCGGACCACCTGGATCGACGCCGATGTCAGCCTGGGTCGCGACGTGACGATCCAGCCCCAGACGCAGCTGCTGGGGGCGTCGACGGTCGGCAGCGGCGTCACGCTGGGCCCGGACACCACCCTTACGGACGTCGAGATCGCCGACGGTGCCAGCGTCATACGCACCCAGGGCTCGCTCGCTGTCATCGGCGCGGGCGCAACGGTCGGGCCGTTCGCTTATCTGCGGCCAGGCACCGTGCTCGGGGTGAAGGGCAAGATCGGGACGTTCGTCGAGACCAAGAACACGCAGATAGGCGACGGCGCGAAGGTGCCGCATCTGTCGTACGTCGGCGACGCCGAGATCGGCGAGGGCAGCAACATCGGCGCCGGCACCATCTTCGCCAACTACGACGGTGTCGAGAAGCATCACACCACGATCGGCCGACACGTCAAGACCGGCTCCCACAACGTGTTCGTGGCGCCGGTCCGGGTAGGAGACGGAGCGGCGACCGGCGGGGGCGCCGTCGTACGCCGCGACGTCCCACCGGGCGCGCTGGCCGTCAGCACCGGGCCGCAGCGCCACATCGAGGACTGGGTGCAGCGCAAGCGGCCTGGGACGAAGGCGGCTGAGGTCGCCGCGGCCGCGGCGGGCGAGGACAGCGAAGAGGACCAGGAGCCCACGTGACCGGCCTGAAGCGCACCACCGAGAAGAACCTGATGCTCTTCTCGGGGCGGGCTCATCTCGAGCTCGCCGAAGAGGTCGCCGAACTCCTCGGCACCGGGCTGGTCCCGACGACCCACCGCGACTTCGCCAACAGCGAGATCTACGTCCGCTATCAGGAGTCCGTACGCGGCTCGGACGCGTTCGTGATGCAAAGCCACACCGCACCCATCAACCACTGGATCATGGAGCACCTGATCATGGTGGATGCGCTCAAACGAGCGTCCGCCAAGCGGATCACCGTTGTGATGCCCTTCTACGGCTATGCCCGCCAGGACAAGAAGCACCTCGGGCGTGAGCCGATCTCAGCGCGCTTGATGGCGGACCTGTTCAAGGCCGCGGGTGCAAACCGGCTCATCACCGTCGACCTGCACACCTCGCAGATCCAGGGCTTCTTCGATGGCCCGGTCGACCACCTCGCGGCTCTGCCCGTGCTGGCGAGGTATGTGGACGACAAGTACGGGGACCAGCTGCTCGCCGTGGTCTCGCCCGATGCCGGCCGGATCAAGGTGGCCGAGCAGTGGTCGTCGCGGCTCAACGGAGCGCCGTTGGCGTTCATCCACAAGACCCGCGACGTGGCCCGCCCGAACGAGGCGGTCGCCAACCGTGTCGTGGGTGAGGTCCGGGACAGGGTCTGCGTGCTGGTGGACGACATGATCGACACCGGCAGCACCGTCGTGAAGGCTGCTGACGCGCTCCTCGAGGCCGGCGCCCGAGACGTGATCATCGTCGCCACCCATGCGATCTTGTCGGGCCCGGCGGTCGACCGGCTGAAGAACTGCCGCGCCGGCGAGGTGATCGTCACCAACACCTTGCCCATCCCCGACGACCGTCGGATCGACAAGCTCACCGCCTTGTCGATCGCGCCGTTGATCAGTGCGGCGATCCGGGAGGTGTTCGAAGACGGCTCGGTGACCAGCCTTTTCGACGGTCGCGCTTAGTGCCCGCCCCACGGGCGCCGGATTTCACCTCGGCTGTGATGAACCGCTAAGATCGCCAGGTTGCCTCGGCGAGGGAGCAAGCTGTGACGCAGGTGCTGCGCCGCGCTCGCGACTCGGCTTCGTGCCGGCTCCGTGATCGACGTGGTCTGTGCTTCAGCGCTCTGCACCTGGCAACCACCATCTCGTCACCAACGAAGCCCGACTGAGCCAGCGTGTGCAAGGAGAACCCCCGTGTCCTCAGAGGTCAAGATTAAGGCCGAGTCCCGCACCACGTTCGGCAAAGGTGCTGCTCGGCGTATCCGCCGCGACGACAAGGTCCCTGCCGTCCTCTACGGGCACGGCACCGACCCGGTCCACATCACGCTGCCCGGCCACGACTTGATGCTCGCGCTCAAGACTGCCAACGCTCTGCTGTCCATCGAGCTCGAGGGCGACAGCCAGCTTGCGCTTCCGAAGCAGGTGCAGCGTGACCCGATCAAGGGTTTCATCGAGCATGCCGACCTGATCCTCGTCCGCCGGGGTGAGAAGGTCAGTGTCGACGTGGCGATCGTCCTCATCGGCGACCCGGCACCGGAGACCCTGGTCACGCTCGACCATCAAACCGTTTTGATCGAGGCCGAGGCGACCCATATCCCCGAGTCGATCGAGGTCGAGATCCAAGGGCTGCAGGTCGGCACACAGATCTTGGCCAAGGACCTCACCTTGCCCGAAGGTTCCACCTTAGTGCTCGACGAGGAGGCGCTCGTGGTCAACTTCACCGCTGCGCCGACAGCTGAGGAGGTCGAGGCCGAGCTGGCCGAGGCCGAGGCCGAGGTGGGGATCGAGCATGACCTCTCCGACGAGGAGCTGGAGGCGCAGGCAGCCGACACTGCGGAGGGCGAAGCGAGCGATTCCGGGGACGAGTCCGATGGTGACGGCGACGCCGGCCGGGGCGGTTCCTCCCAGGAGTGATTCTCCGCAGCTTGCGTCACAAGGAGCGAGGGTCGGCAGCGGTGCCGTATGACGGCTGGATTGTCGTCGGGCTCGGCAACCCCGGTGCTTCCTACGCGAACACGCGCCATAACGTGGGCTATCTCGTTGCCGACGAGCTGGCCCGTCGGATGGGCGGCAGCTGGAAGGCGCAGAAGTCGGGTCGCGCGCTCGCGGTGGAGGGTCGGCTCGCGGGCGTCCCCGGCGTCCGTGCCGTGCTGGGACGCGGTCGCTGCTACATGAACGAGTCCGGTGGTCCTATCTCGTCCCTGCTGGCGTTCTTCAAGGCGAGCCCTGAGCAGCTGGTAGTCATCCACGACGAGCTCGACCTCCCGTACGGCGGGCTGCGGGTCAAGTACGGTGGCGGCGACAACGGGCACAACGGGCTGAAGTCGATCCGTCAGGCCCTGGGGACCGGGGAGTACTACCGGGTACGGTTCGGGATCGGTCGGCCGCCGGGCCGGCAGGACCCCGTCGACTTCGTGCTCACACCCTTCTCGTCGGCTGAGAAACGTGAGCTCGACCTCTACGTCCAGCGCGCCGCCGACGCCGTCGAGTCGCTGGCGACCGGCGGGCTCGAGTCGGCGCAGAACCTCTACCACTGATGGCCGAGCGCGAGACGGCTTGTGAAAGGGTCTGATCGTGACGACTGAGGTCGAGCTGCCTGAACCGACGGACGATGTGCGACAAGACGACCACCACCTCGCCGCGTGGATGGCCACGGTGACGGGGGAGCGGTTGGAGCACCTTCGGGCCGAGGGGTTCGAAGGGCGTGACCTCAAGGACGCCGGTGACGCGTTGGGACACCAGATCCTGATGCAGTTGCTGGCGACGTACCGACCGGACGACGCGGTGCTCAGCGAGGAGGGCAAGGACGACAAGGCGCGGCTGCGCCGCGACCGTGTCTGGATCGTCGACCCGCTGGACGGGACCCGGGAGTACTCCGAGCCGCCACGCGACGACTGGGCCGTGCACGTGGCGTTGTGGTGGGCGGGTGACCTGGTGGCCGGCGCTGTCGCGCAGCCGGGGATGGCTACGACGTTCAGCACCGCCGACCCCCCCGTGCTGTCCGAGCGCACTGCCGGCCGCCCCCGGATCGCGGTCAGCAGGACCCGGCCGCCTGCCTTTGTCGATTTGCTCGCGAGACAGATCGACGCCGAACTGGTACCGATGGGTTCGGCTGGCGCGAAAGTCATCTCGGTAGCCCGTGACGTCACTGACATCTACGTGCACGCCGGTGGCCAATACGAGTGGGACTCTGCTGCGCCGGTCGTCGTGGCCCGGGCTGCGGGACTCCACACCAGCCGCGCCAACGGTGACCGGCTTGCCTACAACCAAGACGATGTCTGGCTTCCCGACCTGCTGGTCTGCCGCCGCGAGTTCGCCGAGACCGTGACGTCATTCGTGGCTGGCTACTGGGCCGAGCACGGGCAGTAGACTCGGCGAGACCCGCGCTCACCGGATCCGACGGCTGTTGTGGTGCGCCCATACCCCTGCCAGGAGCAATGTGTCCCTTCGCGCGCTGACCCCGCTCGTCGCCTCTGAACCATCGATTGCTGCTGCCCTGAAGGTGGCGCGTCACCCGAGCTCCTCCGAGCTCGACGTGACGGCACCAGCCGCGCTCCGACCCTTTTTGACTGCCGCGTTGGCCTCCGCCGCGGAGACCAATGACCCGCCGACCGTCCTCGTCGTCACAGCCACCGCGCGGGAGGCGGACGAGATCGTCGACTCCGTCCGGTGCCTGCTGGGAGGCGATCTGGTCGCGGCGTACCCACCCTGGGAGACATTGCCGCACGAGCGGCTGTCCCCTCGCTCCGACACCGTCGGTCGCCGTCTCGCAGTCCTGCGTCGGCTCGTGCACCCAGAGGGAACTGAGGGACCGGCGGCCGAGGTGCGGGTGATCGTCGCACCGGTGCGGTCCGTGCTCCAGCCGCAGGTGAAGGGTCTCGGCGACCTGGAGCCGGTCGCGCTTCGACAAGGTGACGAGGTCGACCTCGAGGACGTCGTACGCCGGCTGGCGGCTGCGGCATACCACCGCGTCGACATGGTGGAGCGGCGAGGAGAGTTCGCTGTCCGCGGCGGCATCATCGACGTGTTCTCGCCGACGGAGGAACACCCCGTCCGGGTCGAGTTCTTCGGCGACGAGGTGGACGAGGTGCGCACGTTCGCGGTGGCCGACCAACGCTCGCGCGATGTCGTCCCCGAGGGCCTCTGGGCGCCGCCCTGCCGCGAGCTTCTCCTCACTGACGGGGTCCGGGAGCGTGCGCGGGCGCTGGCCGCGGCCCATCCCGAGCTCGCCGAGATGCTCGACCGGCTGGCTGAAGGTCACGCCGTCGAGGGGATGGAGGCGCTCGCTCCCGTGCTCGTCGACGAGATGGAGCTGCTGGTCGACTTGCTGCCCGACGGCGCGTTCGTACTTGTCTGCGACCCCGAACGGGTGCGGGCCCGAGCCCACGACCTGGTGGCGACCAGCGAAGAGTTCCTGCATGCGTCGTGGGCCGCGGCGGCGGGTGGTGGCACAGCACCGGTCGATCTTGGCCCCGCCGCCTACCGCTCGCTCGGCGACGTCCGTCAGCGGACACTCGCTCGCGGCCTGTCATGGTGGTCGATCTCGCCGTTCGGGGTCGACGCCGACGCTGCCGCGCTGGCGGCCGGGGAGGGGGGAGCCGTTCGTACGGAGACGGGTGAGCTCGTCTCGGTCGACGTCGACCTCACCGGGAGAGTCGACACGCTCGCCCTCGCGGTGCAGCCAGTGACGCCGTACCGAGGTGACACGGTTGCGGCCGTCGCTGATATCTCCGCGCATGTGCGGTCCGGCCGCAGCGTGATCGTGGTAACGCCCGGTCATGGCCCAGGTGAGCGGCTGGTCGAGGTGCTGAAGGACCACGACGTGGCGGCACGGCTCGTCGACGACCTGAGCGACGAACCCACCTTCGGTGTCGTCGAGGTCGTCCAGGGGGATCTCGCTCACGGCTTCGTCGCCGAGTCGATCGGGCTGGTCGTCCTCACCGGTGACGACCTGACCAGCCAGCGCACGCTGCGCCGCGAGTCCACCCGGATGCCGTCGCGGCGCAAGAAACAGATCGACCCGCTCGAGCTGCACGGTGGGGACTACATCGTCCACGAGCAGCACGGGGTCGGCCGCTACGTCGAGATGATCCAACGCACCGTCGCCGGCGCGACCCGAGAGTACGTCGTGATCGCGTACGCCTCCTCGAAACGCGGCCAGCCTGCAGACAAGCTGTTCGTCCCCACCGACCAGCTCGACCAGGTAACGCGTTACGTCGGCGGGGAGCAACCGTCGCTCGACCGGCTCGGCGGATCGGACTGGAACCGGCGCAAGGGCCGCGCCCGCAAGGCAGTGCGGCAGATCGCCGCCGAGCTGATCAAGCTGTACGCCGCCCGCCAGGCCACCCGGGGCCACGCGTTCGGTTCCGACACGCCGTGGCAGCGCGAGCTGGAGGACGCGTTTCCGTACGTCGAGACGCCCGACCAGCTCGCCAGTGTCGACGAGGTCAAACGGGACATGGAGCTGGAGGTCCCGATGGACCGGCTCATCTGCGGCGACGTCGGGTACGGCAAGACCGAGATCGCCGTCCGAGCCGCGTTCAAGGCGGTCCAGGACGGCAAGCAGGTGGCGGTGCTCGTGCCGACGACGCTGCTGGTGCAGCAGCACTTCCAGACGTTCAGCGAGCGGTTCGCCGGGTTCCCGGTCAACGTCTCGCCGCTCAGCAGGTTCCAGACCGACCGGGAGGCCCGTCAGGTGATCGATGGGCTGCGCGATGGCACCGTCGACGTCGTCATCGGCACCCATCGGCTTTTCAACAACGAGATCAAGCTGAAGGACCTCGGCCTCGTCATCGTCGACGAGGAGCAGCGCTTCGGTGTGGAGCACAAGGAGGCGCTCAAGCGGATGCGCACCGCCGTCGACGTACTGGCGATGTCGGCGACCCCGATCCCGCGGACCCTCGAGATGGCGATCACCGGGATCCGGGAGATGTCGACGATCACCACACCGCCGGAGGAGAGGCACCCGGTGTTGACGTTCGTCGGCGGGTACGACGACGCGCAGGTCAGCGCCGCCATCCGCCGGGAGCTGCTCCGCGACGGCCAGGTCTTCTACCTGCACAATCGGGTCGAGTCGATCGACAAGACGGCCCGCAAGCTGCGCGAGCTGGTACCTGAGGCCCGGGTGGTCACCGCGCACGGCCAGATGGGCGAGGACGCCCTGGAGAAGGTGATGGTCGGCTTCTGGGAGAAGGAGTTCGACGTCCTGGTCGCCACCACGATTATCGAGTCGGGGATCGACATCCCCAACGCCAACACCCTGATCGTCGAGCGGGCCGACCTGCTCGGGTTGTCTCAGCTCCACCAGATCCGGGGCCGGGTCGGCCGGGGGCGGGAACGGGCATACGCCTATTTCCTGTACCCGCCGGAGAAGCCCCTCACCGAGCACGCCCACGAG
>JACCVZ010000277.1 GCA_013697905.1 Nocardioidaceae bacterium | reverse complement strand
GCTCCTCAGCAGGGTCCTCCCGACCCGTCCGCGCCCGGGGCCCGACCTGATGGCCCCACCGAGACCACGCTGGCGTTCCCGCCTGGACCGTGGCAGCAACAGCCGCTGCGCCCGTCCGCACCGCCAGGGTACGCCGGCGGCTCGACCGGCCGGACGCCGCGCGTGCCCTGGCTGCCGATCGCGCTCGTGTGTCTGTTGTTGGGGCTCGGGGGTGGCGCGGCCGGAGCCCTGCTCATCAACGCCGCCGACGACCCTGCCAGTCCCAAGGCTGGTCCCACCGCCATCACGGCGACGCCGGCGCGCGCGGCGCCCGGACCGGTCGCGGGAGGACAAGGGCAGAGCCCGGTCGTCGCAGTCGCCGACGCCGTGCTGCCGAGCGTGGTGTCGCTGCAGGTGCGTGGTCCGACGGGTGAGGTGAGCGGGTCAGGGTTCGTGTACGACGACCAAGGTCATGTCGTCACCAACAACCACGTAATCGAGCCTGCCGCCGACGGCGGAGACATCCTGGTGTCGCTCTCGGACGGTCGCGAGGTAGGTGCCCAGATCGTCGGCCGCAGCCCGTCATACGACCTGGCCGTGATCAAGCTCGCCGACTTCTCCGGCCTCGACGCGACAGCGCTCGGGAGCTCGTCGGACGTCGTGGTCGGACAGTCCGTCGTAGCCATCGGTTCTCCGCTGGGCCTCAATGCCACCGTCACGTCCGGCATCATCAGCGCCACCGAGCGCCCCGTCACGGCGGGTGGTGAGGGGGAGACGTCGTACATCAACGCGCTCCAGACCGACGCCGCGATCAACCCCGGCAACTCAGGCGGCCCGCTGGTCGACCTCCAGGGTCGCGTCATCGGGGTCAACTCCGCCATCGCGACGATCAGTCAGTCGTCGAGCGACCAGTCCGGCAACATTGGCGTCGGCTTCTCCATCCCGATCGACCAGGTCGTCTCCACCGTGAAGCAGCTGATCGAGACAGGTCAAGCCGAGTATCCCGTCATCGGGGCGCAGGTCAGCGTGGCCACCGCCTCCGACGGGGCTCGAATCCAGGAGATCGATCCGGGCAGCCCCGCCGACCAGGCCGGCCTCGAGAGTGGCGACGTGATCACGAAGATCAACGGCGAGGAGGTCCACGACGGGGTGGAGCTGATCGTTAAGATCAGGTCGTTCGAGCCGGGGGAGACCGTCACCTTCAACCTGCAACACAACGGGCGGGGCGACAGTCTTGATGTCGTGCTCGGCAAGAAGGTCGGCTAGCGGCTCGGCGCCCGACCTGTCACCCGGTGAGGTCGCCTGACCGCCTCTGCCGGGGAGTCGTCGGCGTCTCCTAGGTGGCTTCCTCGTCGTAGGGCGCCGCCTCGTCGAGCTCGAGCGGCCGGTGCCCGGGTCGTTGCGGCGGCTCGTCGTCCTCCTCGAGGTCGTCCAGCAGGTGCTTCTTGACGAGCGCCCGTGGGGACAGGTCGCGCAGATCCATGCTGGCGATCTCGGGCCCGAACTCGTCGGACAGCTGAGATCTGGCGTTGGTCAGCATCGTTCTGGCCTGACGCAGCATCCGCCCAGCCTGACGCGCGACGTCAGGGAGCTTGTCGGGTCCGAACACGAAGATCGCCAAAATGGCCAGTACCAGCATTTCTGGCAGACCGACGTCGAACATTGCTCAGCCCTCCGACTCAGCGACCAGCAGGCGAGAGCCCGAGCTGGAGACCGGCCAGTCCGCGGCCTTTGGCGGTCAGGGTGTCGGCGACCGCGATGAGGGCGGCGGCGGCCGGGGCGTCGGGGTCGGTGAGCACGAGTGGACGTCCGGTGTCGCCACCCTCCCGCAGCCGTACGTCGAGCGGCACCTCGCCCAGCAGGGGCACGTCGTAGCCGAAGCGCGCCGAGAGCGTCGCGGCGACACCGGCGCCGCCACCGTTGCCGAAGATCTCGAGCCGGTGGTCGGGACCGCAGTGTGGGCAGACGAGATAGCTCATGTTCTCGATGACTCCGGCAACGCGTTGGTGCATCATCGATGCCATCGTGCCGGCGCGCTCGGCAACCTCGGCCGCGGCTGCCTGCGGCGTGGTGACGACGACGACCTCAGCGCTCGGCAGGTGCTGTCCGGTCGAGATCGCCATGTCGCCGGTGCCGGGTGGAAGGTCGAGCAGGAGTACGTCGACGTCGCCCCAGAAGACATCGGTGAGCATCTGAACCAGTGCCCGGTCGAGCATCGGCCCACGCCACGCGACGACCTGGTCACGGCGCGGCTTGAGCATGCCGATGCTGATCACGCTGAGGCCGAGGACTGGGACCGGCATGATCA
Organism: Nocardioidaceae bacterium; assembly: GCA_013697905.1. Classification (GTDB taxonomy): domain Bacteria; phylum Actinomycetota; class Actinomycetes; order Propionibacteriales; family Nocardioidaceae; genus JACDHG01. The sequence goes on along the minus strand of JACCVZ010000277.1, from coordinate 14,677 downwards.
TGTCTTCGACCTGGGTCGGCCGCTCGTCGGCGATGCCGAGCATCGCGGGGATCGAGTGGCCGTAGACATCGGCGTCGACGATGCCCACCCTGCGGCCGGTGCGGGCGATGGCGAGGGCCAAGTTCACCGTGACCGACGACTTCCCGACGCCACCCTTGCCGGAGGCGACGGAGATGACCTTCGTAAGCGAGTCGGGTCGCGAGAACGGGATCTCCTTGGCCACCTGGCCGCCCCGCAGGGTCTGCTGCAGTGCCTGGCGCTGCTCGGCCGACATCACATCGAGCTCGACCTGGACCGCGGTGACGCCTGCGACCGCGGAGACCGCGGCGGTGACGTCGCGAGTGATCGTTTCGCGCATCGGGCAACCGGAGACCGTCAGCAGCACCGTCACCACGACCGCACCGTTGTCGCCCACCACCACGTCGCGCACCATCTTGAGTTCCGTGATGGGGCGGCGGATCTCCGGGTCGTTGACGGTCGCGAGCGCAGCGTTGATCGGCTCGAGCAGGTTGGTCATGGCTCCAGGTTACGTGGTGCCGCAGACTCGTCCCGCCCGTGGTGCTGCTGTTCGCCCTGCTTCTGCGCAGCCCGGTCATCGAGCTCCGTGAGCAGGTTGCGCAGCTCCGACCGGACGAAGTCGCGGGTCGAGACTTCGCCGATGGCCATCCGAAGGGACGCCACCTCTCTGGCAAGGAACTGCATGTCGGCGTGGGAGCGGAGGTTCGCCTCGCGGTCCTGCTCGGCCACCACGCGGTCCCGTGCCTCCTGACGGTTCTGCGCCAGCAGGATCAGCGGGGCGGCATACGACGCCTGGGTGGAGAAGAACAGGTTCAGCAAGATGAACGGGTAGGGGTCCCAACCGACACCCCAGATGCCGATGACGTTCACGATGATCCAGATGATGACGAAGACGGTCATGTACGCCAGGAAGCGCGCGGTGCCCATGTAGCGCGCGAACTTCTCTGCGAACTTGCCGAAGATCTCCGGGTCGTAGTTGGGCCTGAGCACGATCTTGCGGCGGGTGTCTCGCGGGACGTCGAGCCGCCCGGTCGTGCCGGAGCTCGTCAGCCGTCGGGTGGTTTCGCGGCGCTCGTCGTCTCGTAGGTCGTCACGTGCCATCGCGCACCGCCGGATTCGTGGGGACCCGACCCTCGCGCCAGTCCTCCGGCAGCAGGTGGTCGACCACGTCGTCGACCGTGACGACGCCCAGCATGTGCCCGGTGTCGTCAACGACGGGGCTGGCGACGAGGTTGTAGTGCGCCATCAGTCGGGTGACCTCATCCAGCGGGGCCTCGGCGCGCAGCGGCTCAAGGTCGGTGTCGATGACGCCGGAGACCAACGCGGATGGCGGTTCACGCAACAACCGCTGGAAGTGTCCGACGCCGATGAACCTGCCGGTCGGTGTCTCGAGCGGAGGCCGGCACACGTACACCATGGCAGCCAGCGACGGGGAGAGCTCGGCGTTGCGGATCCGGGCCAGCGCCTCGGCCACAGTGGCGTCGGGCGGCAGGATCACCGGATCGGTCGTCATCAGGCCGCCGGCGGTCTTGTCCTCGTAGGTGAGCAGCCGGCGCACGTCGTCGGCCTCGTCCGGCTGCATGAGCAGGAGGAGAGCCTCGGCCGTCTCCGGGGGCAGCTCGGCGATCAGGTCGGCTGCGTCGTCAGGTGACATCTCCTCGAGGATGTCGGCGGCGCGCTCGGATCCGAGCTGACCCAAGATCTCCACCTGGTCGTCCTCGGGAAGTTCTTCGAGCACGTCGGCGAGACGCTCGTCGTCGAGGGCGGCCGCGATCTCGTGGCGGCGCTTGGGGGAGAGCTCGTGGATGACGCCGGCCAGGTCGGCGGGGCGCATCTCGTCGAGGGCGGCGAGCAGGTGCGTCGCGCCCTGGTCGGCCTCGGCGCCTGTGAGGCCGGTGACCTCGGACCACTCGACGACCTGCGTCTGTCCACGGCGGGCGAAACGCTTGGAGCCGTGCTGGATGGCGACACGCGACAAGATCCAGTCACGGGTGCGCCCCTGCTCCATGCCGACGTCGTAGACGACACCCTCGGTGCCGCTGTCGGTGATGGTGACGGTGCGGTCGAGGAGCTCAGCGAGGACGAGCGTCTCGGTGGCGCGCTGCTCGAAGCGGCGCATGTTCAACAGACCGGTGGTGATGACCTGGCCCGAGTCGACGTTGGTCACTCTGGTCATCGGCAAGAAGATGCGCCGACGTCCGAGCACCTCGATGACGAGCCCCAGTACCCGAGGCTGCCGCGTGCCGGAACGGACGGCGGCCACTACGTCACGCACCCTGCCGACCTGGTCGCCGTTGGGGTCGAAGACCAGCATGCCCGCCAGTCGGGCGACGAAGACACGGGAAGGGGTGGCGCTCACGCCCGCCAGGCTACCGGTGAACCGCTCGGTGAGTCCGCGCCTCGAGCCGGGGCGTCGAGCGGCATGGAACTCCCCTGGGTGCACCCATGGCGGGTCGGACACGACACTAGGCTGCCACCATGTCCAACGCTGGGTCTCCCTCACATCGAGCGGCTGGTACCGAGACGGGTCAGCTCCGCTACGACGTCGTCGACGTGTTCACTGACAGAGCGTTCGCCGGCAACCCGTTGGCTGTGGTGTACGGCGCCGACGGCTGCTCGACCGAGCAGCTACAAGCCCTCGCGGTCGAGTTCCAGCTGTCCGAGACCGCGTTCCCGGTGGAGCTCACGGACGCCGACGTCGACGCCGGCGCCGACTACCGGGTGCGGATCTTCACACCAGGCGGCGAGATTCCCTTCGCCGGCCATCCCACGCTGGGCACGGCGTGGGCGCTGAGGCGGCGTGGCCTGCTCCGCTCCGGAGACCGGGTGCAGTCGTGCGGCGCCGGGCTCATCGGCGTACGCCTGCCTGACGACGTCACTGCGGCGGTAGAGCTGACGGCGGCACCGCGCGACGAGGCACGCGAGTTGTCAGCGGACGAAGTCGCCGCCGTCGCGCCGATCGCCGGGCTGACCGTCGCCGACGCCACGGGTCCTGCACATGTCGCGGGTTGCGGACTCAGCTGGCTGTATCTGAGGGTGGCAGCCGACGCGGTCTCGAGGTCGCGCCCGGCCAGCACGAAGGTGAGCGAGCTCGAGATCGACCGCACCGCTCTGCGTGACCCGCTCGACGGGGTCTGTGTCTATGCCGTCGAGGGCGCGCACCGGGCCACGGGTGCGCCGGTGAGCGTCCGCGCCCGGGTGTATGTGCCGGGCTTCGGCATCCCTGAGGACCCGGCCACCGGCTCAGCCGCGGCTGGGCTGGGGATGGCGCTGGTGGCAGGCGCTGTCGCGCAGCCCGACGGTGAGACGGCGTACCGGATCTCCCAAGGCGTCGAGATGGGCCGGCCGTCGGTGCTGCTGGGGCGGGTGGAGGCAGCGGGCGGCCGGGCGGTTCGTTGTCATGTGGCCGGTCAGGTCGTGGCGACTGCATCCGGGGCGATCGCCGTGCCCACCTGATCGAGGTGTCAGTCGCCGGGGGTTCGCCGAAGGAGCCGGGCTTGTCGCGTCGACCCACGTGTCGCACCCTGTCACACGGCAGTCTCACACGACAGCCAAGATGGCACGGTGCCCCAGCCCCGATCCGACACCGCGACGGCGAGCAGCCTGTTGCTGCTCGTCGTCGGCGTCGCCGGTGTCTCGTTGTCGGGGCCGCTGATGGCGGCGGCCACCGCCGTACCCGCACTCGCGATGTCGGTGTGGCGCAGCGGGCTGGGGGCCGCCTCCGTTGGGGTGTTCGCAGCGCCGCGGCTGTTCGCCGAGCTCGCAGCGACGCCACGACGGGCACTGGTCCGATCGTGCTTCGCCGGGCTGATGCTGGCGCTGCACTTCGCGACCTGGACCTTGTCGCTGAAGTACACCTCGGTCGCCTCGGCGACGGCGCTTGTCTGCCTGCAGGCCGCCTGGGTCGTCATCTTGGCTTGGTTGTCAGGTGACCGTGTCGTGCCACGGGTGTGGCTCGGAATCGCCGTGGCCTTCGCCGGTGTGCTGGTGGTGTCGGGCGTCGACCTCAGCATCTCCACGCGCGCGCTGACCGGCGATGTGCTCGCCCTGGTGGGGGGAATGTTCGCCGCTGTCTACACCGTGGTCGGCGGACGGGTGCGGTCGGAGCTGACCACGACGACGTACACGTTCCTGTGCTACAGCACCAGCGCAGCACTGCTGCTCCTCGCCTGCGCTGTCGGGCGGGTGCAGGTCTGGGGTTTCGACACGAAGAGCTGGTTGCTGATCGTCGCGGTGACGGTGGCGGCGCAGCTGCTGGGCCACACGGTCTTCATCCACCTGCTCGCGACGTTGAGCCCGACGCTTGTGTCGATGACATTGCTCCTGGAGGTGCCCGGCGCAGCCCTGCTGGCGGCCGTTTTGCTCGGCCAGGCGCCCCCGGTCGCGGTGTACGCAGGGCTAGCGCTGATCTGCGCGGGCTTGGCGATCGTGGTGACGTCGAGGTCCGAGGCCGCCACGCCCGCCGAGGTTCCCCTCGACTGAAGGCAGCGAGTTCGCCGCGGTCGTGAGGATGGTCACGCGCGGGTGGGGCCGGGTGCCACGTCCGTCTAGCCTGGGGCGCAGCCGCCACCGTCCCCGCACAAAAGGATCGCCGATGTCTGAAGGTCTTCGTTCGCGCCGCTCGTGTCTGGCGGTGCCCGGCTCCAACCAGCGTTTCCTCGAGAAGGCCAAGGGACTGGACGCCGACCAGGTCTTTCTCGACCTCGAGGACTCCGTCGCGCCGATCGCCAAGCCCGCCGCCCGTGGCACGGTCGTCGAGGCGCTGAATTCGGGCGGATGGGAAGGCACGGTCCGCGTCGTCCGGGTCAACGACTGGACCACCGAGTGGACCTTCCGTGACGTTATCGAGGTCGTCGAAGGGGCCGGCGCGAACCTCGACTGCATCATGCTGCCGAAGGTGCAGACGCCGGAGCAGGTCGTCGCGCTGGACCTGCTCCTCACCCAGATCGAGAAAACCGTCGGGCTCGAGGTGGGCCGCATCGGCGTCGAGGCGCAGATCGAGAACGCGCTCGGCCTCGTCAACGTCGACGCCATCGCCACCGCGAGCCCGCGGGTCGAGACAATCGTCTTCGGTCCCGCCGACTTCATGGCATCGATCAACATGAAGTCGCTCGTGGTGGGTGAGCAGCCGCCTGGCTACGACGTCGGCGACGCCTACCACTACATCCTGATGCGGATCCTGATGGCGGCGCGGGCACACGACCTGCAGGCAATCGACGGGCCCTACCTTCAGGTCCGGGACGTGGACGGGTTCACCCGCGTCGCGAGACGCAGTGCGGCCCTGGGGTTCGACGGCAAGTGGGTGCTGCACCCCGACCAGATCGCCGCTGCGAACGACGTGTACTCGCCGCTGCAGAGCGACTACGACCATGCCGAGAACATCCTCGACGCCTACGAGCACCACACGTCGGAGCGGGGTGGCGCGATCGGGGCCGTCATGCTGGGCGACGAGATGATCGACGAGGCCTCTCGCAAGATGGCGCTTGTGGTCGCCTCGAAGGGCCGATCCGCCGGCATGGAGCGCTCTGACGTCTGGCAGCCTCCGAGCGACTGATCTCGGCTTCGCGTGTCGGATCGGTCCCCGGGTGATGCCAGGGAAGGGCCTGACGCTTGCGATACTCGACGTACGCCGCGGTCGCGGCACCGCTCGAAGAAGGAAGGCACAACCATGGGTCGCCTCTGCGAGACCGAGGGCCTGACCGAGATCCAGTCGGAGATCCTCAAGACGGTCCGAGTCTTTGTGGACAGAGAGATCCTCCCCGTCGCGAACGAGCTCGAGCATGCGGACGAGTACCCGGACAAGATCGTGGCGGGCATGAAGGAGCTCGGCCTCTTCGGACTGACCATCCCCGAGGAGTACGGCGGGCTGGGGGAGTCGCTGCTGACGTACGCCCTCGTCGTGGAGGAGATCGCCCGCGGCTGGATGAGCATCTCCGGCATCATCAACACGCACTTCATCGTCGCCTACATGTTGATGCAGCACGGCACCGACGAGCAGAAGCACTACTTCCTGCCGAAGATGGCCACCGGTGACATTCATGGCGCGTTTTCGATGTCCGAGCCAGGCTGCGGCTCCGACGTGTCGGCGATCCGGACCAAGGCCACCCGCACAGCCGGGGTGGACGGGGCCGGCGACACCTGGGTGGTCGACGGTCAGAAGATGTGGATCACCAACGGCGGCACCTCGACGTTGGTCGCGGTGCTGGTGAAGACCGACACCGGCGCCGCCTCTGTCTACAAGAACATGTCGACGTTCCTCATCGAGAAGCCGGCCGGATTCGGAGAGGTCATGCCGGGACTCACGATCCCCGGCAAGATCGACAAGATGGGCTACAAGGGGGTCGACTCGACCGAGCTGATCCTCGACCACGTGGAGCTGCCCGCCGCCCGGATCCTCGGCGGACAAGCCGGCCAGGGCTTCTACCAGATGATGGACGGCGTCGAGGTGGGCCGGGTCAACGTGGCCGCCCGCGGGTGTGGCGTGGCCTGGCGCGCGTTCGAGCTCGGTGTCGCCTACGCCCAGCAGCGTGAGACGTTCGGCAAGAAGATTGCCGAGCACCAGGCCGTGCTGTTTCGCCTCGCGGAGATGGCGACCAAGGTGGAGGCCGGTCACCAGATGATGGTGCGCGCCGCCAAGAAGAAGGACTCAGGAGACCGCAACGACCTGGAGGCCGGGATGGCGAAGTACCTGGCGTCGGAGTACTGCTCGCAGGTCGTCGAGGGCTCGTTCCGGATCCACGGCGGCTACGGGTACTCCAAGGAGTACGAGATCGAACGGCTCTACCGAGAGGCGCCGATGCTGCTCATCGGTGAGGGCACCGCCGACATCCAGCGGATGATCATCGGGCGGCGTCTGCTGGAGGACTACAAGCTCGGCTGACGGGGCTCGCCGAAGGCCGCCTCACACTGGTCGCTCAGCGGTGCATGGGACGATAGAACCCACGCACAAGAAGGAGTCGTCATGCCCATGCCCCAGCCTCTGCCCCAGCTACCGACGGGAATGCCGATCGGGAGCTACCCGACGTACGCCAAGGCCCAAGAGGCCGTGGACTATCTCTCGGACAACGAGTTCCCGGTCGAGAACGTGACCATCGTCGGCACCGACCTGCGCCTCGTCGAGCGAGTCACCGGCCGGCTCACCCGCGGCAAGGTCATCCAGGCCGGTGCGGTGACCGGCGCCATGTGGGGTTTGTTCATGGGCGCGCTGTTGATGCTGTTCGGCGGCGGCGACGTGTCGTTGCTGGTGCCGATCTTCGCCGCTGTCGTCGGCGCCGGGGTGGGAGCGCTGTCCGGTGTCCTCGGGTACGCCGCCACCGGTGGCAAGCGTGACTTCACGTCGAGCACGCAGGTCGTGGCGACGTCGTACGAGCTGCTGAGCCAGCCGCAGGTGGCAGACGACGCGCGGAACCTGCTTGGTCGGCTGGCCCTCCGCACCGACTGACGCGCCCCAACGCACCCTTTGATCACCGGTCTCGAGGAGTCCTGATGCAGTTCGGCCGCAGCTATGAGGAGTTCGAGGTCGGGGCGACGTACAAACACTGGCCGGGCAAGACCGTCACGGAGTACGACGACCACCTCTTCTGCCTGCTCACCATGAACCACCATCCGCTGCACCTGGACGCTCACTACGCCGACACCACCCAGTTCGGTAGGAACGTCGTGGTAGGCAACTACATCTACTCGCTGCTGCTGGGGATGAGCGTGCCTGACGTGTCCGGCAAGGCCATCGCGAACCTGGAGGTGGAGTCGCTGCGCCATGTCGCCCCGACGTTCCACGGAGACACGATCTACGGCCAGACCACGGTGCTCGACAAGTGGGAGAGCACGTCGAAGAACGATCGAGGAGTGGTGTACGTCGAGACGACCGGTCACAACCAGGACGGCACGGTCGTGTGCGTCTTCAAGCGCAAGGTCTTGGTGCCCAGGCAGAACTACCTCGACGCCCGAGGCGGCGACCAGCCTGGCCGCCCGGAGCCGCGACCACGCGACTGACCGCGGCGGCGCGGGACCAGTAAAGTCCCGCGCATGGATGACGAAGAGCAGGAGACTCAGGTCTGGCTGGTGCGACACGGCGAGACCGAGTGGAGCAAGTCGGGACGGCATACCGGAATCACCGACCTGCCGCTGACCGCCGAGGGGGTGGCGGCGGCCAGGTCGCTGAGGGACACCTTGTCGGGGACGACGTTCGACCTGGTGCTGTGCAGCCCGCGCCTCCGCGCCCGGCATACGGCCGAGCTCGCCGAGGTGAAGAACGTCACCATCGAGGAAGACCTGGTCGAGTGGAACTACGGCGACTACGAGGGACGCACCCGCAAGGACATCCAGGCCGAGCGGCCGGACTGGTCGGTCTGGACCGACGGTGCACCCAACGGTGAGTCACCGGACCAGACCAAGGCGCGTGTCGACCGCGTCATCGACCGCTGCCGGGACAGCGGTGGCCGGATCCTTCTCTTCGCCCACGGGCACATCCTCCGCACACTGGCCGCCCGCTGGATCGACCAGCCGGTCGGTGTGGGAGCACACCTCCCACTCGACACTGCGAAGGTCAGCGTCCTCAGCTTCGACCGTGGCACCCCCACGATCGACCGTTGGAACGCGGACCAGTAGTCAGTGGTGTGCCCTTCTGCGTCATCGGGCCGCGCGCGCCTGAGCGATCAGGTCAATGAGCTCAGCGGCGCGGTCCACGCCGCGTACCGCCAGCGCGTCGGCACGCTCGGCGAGGTCATCAAGATCAAGCTGTCGGTCGCTCACCGGTGCCGTCTGCTTGAGCAGCTGGGCGAAGTCGGCCACAGTGGCCGCGAGCATGAACTCGTCGGCGGGTTCCACGGTCGGCTCGGCCGCTGCGAGGGCGCTGGTCCGCTCTTCGAATGTCACCGGTCTCGGCTGACTCCCAGCGCAGGGTGACGTCCCCGAGCTGGAGATCGCTGGGCGTGTCGGCCGCCAGCTGCACCTCGTACAGCGCGGTCACGTCGTGGCCGGCTCCGATCTCGCCACCGTCCACGGCGTTGTCGTGGACCGGGGCCGGTCGGTTCCCCGTCTCACCGGCCGCGGTTGCTCGAGGCGGCGCTCGGACGGCTAGCCTGGCCTGGTGTTCGGGGTGACGCGTCGGGGCCAGGTTGTCGGGTGGCTGTGTGCCTTCACGGTCGCAGTTTCCGGCTGCGGCGGGTCGCCGACATCACCTACCTCGACACCGCCACCGGGCACCCCGTCTGCGACCGCGCCGCTCGACGACTCTTCGGCGGTGCGCTGCACGGGGCAGAAGGGCCCTGGCCGTGATCGGGTCATTGCGTTGCACCGGTCTCGGCTGACGGCCGCAGAGCTCGGGCAGGGCACGACGTGGGCCGTGATGCTGCATCAGACCAACGGTGACGGTTTGTGCGGGTGGTGGAATTACGGGCTCTGGTTATCTCAACGAGGCGTCCATGTCCTGATGTTCGACCTCTGTGGCTACGGTCGCTCGGTGTGCAAGGGCCAGGACGACAGCGACCAGGTGGGGCAGGCAACCGCGGTGGTGAAGTTCGCGCGCGACCACGGTGCGACGCGCGTGACCGTGGTCGGCGCCTCAATGGGCGGTGCGGTAGCGCTGCCTACTGCATCGGCGACCCGGGCCGACGCCGTCGTCGACCTGTCGGGGCCACCGGACTGGCCGGGCACCGACCTGGACCAGGACGTTCAAGCGCTGACCATGCCGACGTTGCTGGCCGTGTCGCCCACGGACCCGCTCTCGGTGCGGGCGTTTCGCCGAGCCATCAAGCGCATACCGGCTGCGACCAAGCGACTCGACGTCCTTCCTGGTGGGCACGGATACGTCATGCTGGGCTACCCCGGAGGCTGGAGCCGGCTGGCCACCACGGTTCAGCAGTGGATCGTCGGCGACTACCCCTGAGATTCCGGGCGCCACATTGGCGGTGGCTGTGTGGGCGCACAGCGGTGCTTGACCGCACCTCGGCGTACCCACCACCGTGGTCGCATGAGTCACCGGCTGCACGTCATCGAACCGTTCGCTGCGGTGATCGGTGGGGAGATCAACCACGTGACCATGCCGCTCTGGACGCCGTGGCCGGTGCCGATCGGGTGGACGTTCACGGGATTGGCACACACCGAGGCGTACGACGACGGGGGAGCGACCGTCAGCAGCTGGTCGGGGCCGGACCCCTTCGGTGACCCGGCCGAGATCCTGCTCGTCTGCGAGGAGGCAGGGACGGGCGTCGGCAGCCACTTCGCCGGTCTTTCGATGAGCTACCCGTCTCCGGGTGTCGGCGAGGGCCCCCCGCACGCGAAGTTCGGCGTCGAGGGACGGCCGGTGCCGTTGTGGGCCGTGCAGGCGAGCACCGACCGCGCCGTGTACGCCGGGGAGGCGGCTGGCCGTTGGCTGTGGGTCGTCGTGCACCCGGCCGAGTCGAGCGCAATCGTCGTCGAGCCGATGCAGCTCGTCGACGCCCGACAGCTCGGCGCAGAGCTGAGCGTGCTTCCGGTGGGGGAGCTGTCCCCGCGGCTGATGCTGGACTGACCAGGCTGACCGTACTCGGCAACTGTGCGGGCGGGCGCGGACACGCTCCTGCGGGCAGCCGGGACGCCTTGTAGCGTTGCCAGGTGACGTCAGGTGGCCACCCGGATCCCGACCCGGGTCGCTGGATCGCACTGGCGGTCTGTAGCAGCGCGCTCTTCATGACGCTGCTCGACGTAAGCATCACCAATGTCGCGCTGCCAGCGATCGGCGAGTCGACGGGCGCGAGCCCAGCCCAGCTCCAGTGGATCGTAAGCAGCTACATCTTGTCGTTCGGACTCGTACCAGTCCTTGCCGGTCGCCTGGGTGACGATCATGGCCGCCGGCTGATGTTCATGGTGGGCGTCGCAGGCTTCGTAGTGTCGAGCGCGCTTTCTGGCGTGTCGCCGGGCGGTGGCCTGCTGATCGTGGCGCGGGTGCTCCAAGGGCTGTCCGGCGGGCTGATCAACCCGCAGGTATCCGGTCTCATCCAGCAGATGTTTCGGGGCAGCGAGCGCGGTCGGGCGTTCGGGGTCATCGGCACCGTCGTCGGGTTGGGAACGGCGCTCGGGCCGCTTGTCGGCGGCGGGCTCATCGCGCTCGGCGGGCCGGACTTCGGTTGGCGGCTCGTCTTCTTCGTGAACGTCCCGATCGGAGCCGTTGTGCTCCTGGCCGCCCGCCGCTGGCTCCCCCGGGCGCAGACCGGCGGCCGACACAAGCTGGACGTCATCGGGGCGGCGATGCTGGGCGGCGGCATTTTCTGCGTCCTGTTCGCGGCGGTCGAGTACGACGCGATGCAGGACACCCGGCTGGGCTGGCTCGGAGTACCGGCGATCGTGTTGCTGGGCACCTTCTTCCGCCGAGAGACACGGCTCACCAAGTCCGGGTCGGATCCGCTCATCGACCTGCGACTCTTCCACCGGCCGTCCTACACAGCCGGAGTCTTGTTGGCGCTGTTCTTCTTCTGCGCGATGACAGGATTGCCGCTCGTGCTGGCGCTCTACTACCAGCAGGGTCTCGGCTACACGGCACTCCAGTCCGGCCTCGGTGTCACAGCGTTCGCGCTCGGCACCTCGGTGGCAGCGCCGCTCGCCGGACGCGTGGTGACCCGGGTCGGACGTCCGCTCGTGGTCGGAGCCTGCCTGACGTTCGGTCTCGGGTCGTTCATGCTTGGCCAGATCGCGCAACACAGCAGCGGTAGGAGCGCGGTGCTCGCGTTCGCCCTCCCGCTGTTCGTCGCCGGCCTCGGCTCGGGTGCGCTCATCACTCCCAACCAGACGCTGTCCCTCGCAGATGTCGACCCGGTGGTGGGAAGCACCGCAGGAGGCGTCCTGCAGACGTCGCAGCGGATCGGGTCGGCGATCGGCCAGTCGGTGATCGGAGCGGCCTACTTCGCGGCGTTGCCGGCCGGCGTGGACGATTTGACCGGTGGCGAACGGGGTGCGGCGTACGGCGATGCGCTTGGTCAGGCGGTCGTGGTCGCACTCTGTTTCGTCGTGGTCGCACTCTCGTTCGGGGTCTACGACCTGATCAAGACTGAACGGGGTCGGCGCAGCCCGGGTAGCCCGGCAAGCGCCGGTCCGGAGGTGGTCGAGCCCTACACTCGCTGAGGTGCGTATCGACCTCCATTCCCACTCCCGGGCGTCCGACGGGACTCAGCCGCCCGGAGAAGTCGTCGCGCTTGCCGCCGAGGCCGGTTTGGACGTGCTCGGGCTGACCGACCACGACTCCGCTGCTGGCTGGGCAGAGGCGACCGCCGCCGCAGACCGGGCCGGCATCGTCGTCGTACCAGGCATCGAGATCTCCACCAAGCACGAAGGGGCCGGCGTCCACCTCCTGGCCTACCTGCCCGACCCGAGCCACCCGGCGCTGGTCGCCGAGCTTGAGCTCGTCCTGGCGGGCCGCTCCGGCCGCCTCGCCGGGATGCTGACGCAGCTGCGCGACGCCGGTGTCGACATCGACGAGTCCGAAGTCATGCGCCAGGTCGGTGAGGCCAAGGCGATCGGCCGACCACACATCGCCGACGTGCTCGTGGCCAAGGGCTACGCCGCCGATAGAGGTGGCGCGTTCACTGCCTGGCTCGACTGGGGCCGCCCCGGTTATGTCACACGCTACGCGTCGGACACCCGCGCCATGGTGCGCATCGTGACGGCGGCAGGCGGGGCTGCCGTCGTCGCACACCCCTGGGGCCGGGGGAGCCGACGGGTGCTCGACCTGCCAACCCTTGCCTCATTGCAAGCAGACGGCTTGGTGGGAATCGAGGTCGACCACCAAGACCACAGCGGTGCCGACCGTGAGGCGCTGCGCGCGATTGGGTCCGAGCTCGACCTGGTGACGACCGGAGCCAGCGACTTCCATGGCGAGGGCAAAGTCGACCACGAGCTCGGCTGCAACCTCACCCACCCGGCGCAGTACGAGCGGCTCCTCGACGCGGCCACCCGAAACGCAAAGACAGCCGGTGCCGCCGTACCTGCGGTGGATCGCCCGTGACTGGGTCGCCCGGAGCACGCCGTGGCTAGCAGCCAGCTGCCGCTCGAAGGGATGCCCCGCCGGCTGCTGCAGGCGGCGCCATCGCGGCTCGCGACCTACCTCGACTGCCCGCGGCGCTACCGGTTCAGCTACCTCGACCGTCCGTCGCCTTCGAAGGGGCCGCCGTGGGCGCACAATTCGCTCGGCGCGGCCGTTCATACCGCACTGGCCAACTGGTGGAAGCTGCCGCTGCTGCAGCGCACCGTCGAGCGGGCCGGCACTTTGGTCGACGACGCCTGGCTGCTGGACGGCTACCGCGACTCCAGCCAGCGCGAAGCGGCTCAGGCCCGGGCACGTCTCATGGTCGAGCGGTACGTCGCCGAAGTCGACCCCCACGACGAGCCGATCGGTATCGAGCGCACCGTGGCGCTCAAGACCGACCACGCTGCGCTGTTCGGTCGCGTCGACCGGATCGACGATCGGGGCAGCGAGGGCCTGGTGATCGTCGACTACAAGACCGGCCGTCACCTGCTGACCATCGACGACGCGCGCACGTCGCTCGCACTGGCGGTGTACGCCGCAGGAGCCGAGCGGACGCTGCGCAGGCGGTGCCGTCGGGTCGAGCTGCACCACCTCCCGACCGGAAACGTGGTCGCCTGGGATCACACCGACGAAGGTCTGACCCGCCACATCCGCCGCGCCGACTTGATCGCCGCCGAGATCGCCGAGCTCGATGAGCGGTTCAAGGCCGGTGTCGACGCTGCGGAGGCCGACGCGATGTACCCCACGCAGGTCAGCGCGATGTGCGGTTGGTGCGATTTCCACCGCTCGTGCAGCGCGGGCTCCGCCGCCGTACCCGCGCGCGATCCGTGGGCCGGCCTCGAAGAGCCCTGACCCCACCCCCGAAAGCCGACCTTCCGTCCGGCGTTTGCCACGACCCCCTGACACCGAGGCATGTTGACATGGCACATTCGCCATGTTCACAGGGCAGCTGGCTTGTGAAACATGGCAAACGCCGGAGGTGGCTGGAACTGATACCTACGCGTGGCAGGTACGCCGGGGAAGCTCCCGTCAGGACATCCAGATGCGGACCAGCGCGTCCCGGGTCTCCTCCGGCGCCTCGACTGCGGGGGAGTGAGCCGACTGCCGGAGCACCACCACCGACGTGTCGAGGGCAGCCGCCAGCACGTCTTGCGCTGCATGCGACCAGGCGTCGTCGTGCTCGCCGCGGACCACCGCCACCTTGACGCCGGATCCGGCGAGGTCGGCGGTGCGATCCGGGGCCGTGGCCAGCAGTCGCGCCATCGCCGCCAGCGACTCAGGTGAGTTCGCCATGAAGCGCTCGAGCAGGAACTGTTCGATCTGCTCGGAGGGTGGTTCCTGACCCCGCTCCATCGCCCGCCGCGCCCGGCTCCGATACGCCGCCTCGAGCCCCTCGGTCTCGATCAGCAACGCGCCGTCGAGCGCCTCGCGGCCCTTGGCCCCGTCGAACCCTCCGGGACCTGAGCACATCAGCGTCAGGCTCGCCCACAGGTCGGGCGAGTCGACGACCGCGGTGGCGGCCACCAGCCCCCCGAGTGAATGCCCGACCACGTGGGTACGTTCATCCCCACCGAACAGCGCTCCGGTCACTGCGACCAGGTCGGCGGCGAAACCGGCCATGCTGAGGTCGGCCCCGGGATCCGCGGTTGTCTCGAACTGGCC
>JACCVZ010000264.1 GCA_013697905.1 Nocardioidaceae bacterium | reverse complement strand
GACGTTGGGAGGGTCAGGCGGCGGGGCCGTCGTCGACCCCGCGAGGGCAGCTACGCCGCGACCATCCCGTGCGGGTCGATCACGTACTTCTTGGCGGCTCCCTTGTCGAAGTCCTGGTAGCCCTCGGGTGCCTCGTCCAGGCTGATCGACACCGCGTTGACCGCGTCGGCGATGTGGGCCTTGTCGCTCAGGATCATGTTCATGAGCTGTCGGTTGTACTTCTTGACCGGGCACTGACCGGTGACGAGCGCGTGTGACTTCGCCCAGCCCAGGCCCAGTCTCACCCCGATCTGGCCGACTTTGGCGTTCTCGTCGACACCACCGGGGTCGCCGGTGACGTAGAGGCCGGGTATGCCCAGTGACGCTCCCGCGCGGGCGATCGTCATGATGTCGTTGAGCACCGTCGCCGGCGCCTCGTCGGCGTCTGCCCCGTGGCCGCGAGCCTCGAACCCGACGGCGTCCACAGCAGCGTCGACCTCCGGCTCACCCAGGATCTGCTCGATCATGTCGGCCAGCTCGTTACCGGAGCTGAGGTCCACCGTCTCGCAGCCGAAGCTCTCGGCCTGGCGAAGTCGGGAGGTGTTCATGTCACCGACGATCACGGTGGCGGCGCCGAGCAGCTGCGCGGAGTACGCCGCAGCCAGGCCAACCGGACCGGCGCCCGCGACATACACAGTTGAACCGGTGGTCACGCCCGCGGTATAGGCACCGTGATAGCCGGTCGGGAAGATGTCAGAGAGCATGGTCAGGTCGAGGATCTTCGCGAGGGCCTGGTCCCGGTCCGGGAACTTGAGCAGGTTGAAGTCCGCGTACGGCACCATGACGTACTCTGCCTGGCCGCCTATCCAGCCGCCCATGTCGACGTACCCGTAGGCGGCACCTGCTCGCGCGGGGTTCACGTTGAGGCAGATGCCGGTCTTGCCCTCGTTGCACATGCGGCAACGGCCACAGGCGATGTTAAAGGGGACCGAGCAGATGTCACCCTCCTTGACGAACAGGACGTCGTCCCCGACCTCGACGACCTCTCCGGTGATCTCGTGGCCGAGCGTCTGCCCGACCGGGGCCGTTGTGCGGCCCCGGACCATGTGCTGGTCGCTGCCGCAGATGTTTGTCGTGACGAGCCTGAGGATGACGGCGTGGGGTGCGCTCTTCTTGATGCCCAACCCGTTCGCCACATCCTCGGGGAGCTCGAGCTTCGGGTAGTCGGTGCTCTCGACGCCTACTTCGCCGGGGCCTTTGAATACGACGACGCGGTTCCCTGTCATGGCGCTACCTCTCATGGCGACTCCCACCGCCCTGCTGACGTAGGACGTCCCCCGTCGCGTACCCATCGGCCCCGATGCAAAACAAGGGCGCGCCGTCGGACAGCCGGCGGCTCACGCCCCTAAGCGGCGAGTGTGGCGGCCGCTGCCGGCTCCAAGGCCTCGCGAACCAGCTCTGCGACGTCCGCGACCAGCCGCACGTCGAGCGCCTCGCGCACCGCCTCGGGTACGTCGTCCAGGTCGGCCTCGTTGCGCTTCGGCAGGAACACCGTCGTCAGACCCGCTCGGTGAGCGGCGAGCAGCTTCTGCTTCACACCGCCGATGGGCAGCACCCGGCCGTTCAGCGTGACCTCGCCGGTCATGCCGACGTCGGACCTCACCGGTCTGCCGGTCGCCAGCGACGCCAGCGCCGTCACCATCGTCACGCCCGCGGAGGGGCCGTCCTTCGGCACGGCGCCCGCGGGCACGTGCAGGTGAAGGGAACGGTCCAGCTGGGCCGGCTCGATCAGCAGATCCGGGCCGTGTGCCCGCAGGTAGGACAGCGCGATCTGCGCCGACTCCTTCATCACGTCACCGAGCTGTCCGGTGAGGGTGAGCTGCGGCTTCCCCGGCATGGCGCTGGCCTCCACGAACAGCACGTCGCCACCGGCGCCGGTCACCGCGAGCCCCGTCGCAACGCCCGGTACGGCGGTGCGCTCAGCGCTCTCCGGAGTGAAGCGCGGCCGGCCCAGGTAGCGCAGCAGCGAGTCCACCGTCACGTGCACGGGAGCTCCGGGCGAGTCCGCGGCCAGCGTGGTGGCGACCTTCCTCAGGATCTTGGCGATCGCGCGCTCAAGCTGCCGAACGCCGGCCTCGCGGGTGTGCTCGCCGGCGATCTGTCGGAGCGCCTCGTCGTCCACGTCCACCTCGGCGGCGTCCAACGCCGCACGTGAGAGCTGCCTCGGCAGCAGGTGGTTGCGGGCGATGGCGACCTTCTCGTCCTCGGTGTAGCCGTCCAGGCGGACGACCTCCATCCGGTCGAGGAGCGCGTCCGGGATGCTCTCGGCGACGTTCGCCGTAGCCAGGAACACCACGTCGGACAGGTCGAGCTCGAGCTCGAGGTAGTGGTCGCGGAAGGTGTGGTTCTGGGCCGGGTCGAGCACCTCGAGCAGCGCCGCCGCCGGGTCGCCACGGTAGTCCGAGC
>JACCVZ010000257.1 GCA_013697905.1 Nocardioidaceae bacterium | reverse complement strand
CGTGTCTGGCCGTGCCGGCAAGGCACACTGGGAGAGTGAACTATGGACCACTGGGCATGACATGCTCCCACCAGCCGCTCTGCCCCAGCGCGGATGCGTCCGACCGCGAGGCCGCGCACACGATCTCCACCCACCCCGAACAGGGCTGGAGCTTGCTCTGCAACGGGGTGCTCCTCTTCGACGACACCGGTGAGCTGCTGCCCAACGGCGTCGTGATCGCCCCGCACCGCCCCACCGACGTACACCCCGAGGCGTTCCGACACCTGGCGTCCTAGCGCCGGGCCGGGCTCCAGGACGGATCTCGACCGCTCTGCCCCGAGGACCTGCTCGAACAGCGAGGCGTCGGCGCCGACATCCACCACCGGGCCGAACAAGCCTTCGTGAGCGGCTTCTTGACCGGCACGGACATCATTGATGTGAACTCGAAGCTCGCCTGAAGGCTGGCGGGATCGCTGTCAAACGGCTGCTGCGTGGCTCGGACAAGATCCCACCCGTGCACGACGAGCTCGTTGGCCGCCACCTTGCCCATCACGTGCGCGGGCATCGTCACACCACCCGCCTCGGCCTCGCCTTCCCACGCCTCGGGTGCGCGCCAAGCGGCGACGAGCTCGTCTAGCTGCGTGGGCAGCCGGTCGCGCACCGCCGCGGCTCGCGCGTTCCGGCACGGCCGTTGTTAGGCTGCGGCAGTGCCGTCGCACCCAGCGCCGTCGAACCCAGCGCCGTCGAAACCGGAGATCGATCCTGAGTTCCAGGCACTCCCCCTCGCCAAGCTGGCGCAGACCGCTCTCAACCGCGCCCGTGACTTCGAGGCCGAGCATGCGGACTTCAGGATTGAGCGCCTTCGCACCCAACGGCTCACCCTCAGGGACGGCGGACTCCTGGACGCCTCCGAGGACGACACCCTTGGCTTCTGCGTCCGCGTGATCGTCGACGGCGCCTGGGGTTTCGCCGCCGGCGTCGGTCCGACCACCGACGCGGTGGTCCGAGTCACGGAGCAGGCCATCTCCGTCGCCCGCGCCGCGCGGCCGATCGTGGCCGAGCGCATCGAGCTCGCCGACGAGCCGGCGTACGCCGACCGGGTGTGGGTCTCGGACTACGAGGTCGACCCGTTCAGCGTCCCGGTCGCCGAGAAGGTCGGTCTGCTCCAGCAGTGGAGCCGCGACCTGCTAGCCGCCAACGGGGTCGACCACGTGTCCGCGGTCGTCCGGCAGGTTCGAGAGAACAAGTTCTACGCTGACACGCACGGCACCAGCACCCTGCAGCAGCGAGTGCGGATCGACCCAGAGCTCGAGGTCTACGGCGCGGACTCGAAACGTGGCGTGATCGACTCCATGCGCACGACCGCGCCGCCTGCGGGTCGTGGCTGGGAGTACCTCACCGGCGCGGTCCACGACTGGGCCGGTGAGCTCGCAGAGCTGCCCGAGCTGCTCGCCGAGAAGCTGGCAGCACCGTCGGTCGACGCCGGCCGCTACGACCTGGTCATCCACCCGAGCAACCTGTGGTTGACCATCCACGAGAGCATCGGGCACGCCACCGAGCTCGACCGGGTGCTCGGCTACGAGGCAAACTACGCCGGTACGTCGTTCGCCAAGCTCGCCGGTCTCGGCAACCTGCAGTACGGCTCGCGGCACCTCAACGTCACCGGGGACCGCACCGTCACCCACGGGCTCGCCAGCATCGGATACGACGACGACGGCGTCGCCACCCAGGAGTGGGACCTGATCAAGGACGGCGTCCTCGTCGGCTACCAGACGGATCGCCGGATGGCGAAGATGATGGGCTGGGATCGCTCGAACGGCTGCGCCTACGCAGACTCCCCCGGCCACGTCCCGATCCAGCGGATGGCCAACGTGTCGATCAGGCCGAGCCCCGACCCGACCAGCACCAGCGATCTCATCGCACAAGTCGACGACGGCCTCTACGTGGTCGGCGACAGGTCGTGGAGCATCGACATGCAGCGATACAACTTCCAGTTCACCGGACAACGCTTCTTCG
This sequence comes from Nocardioidaceae bacterium, assembly GCA_013697905.1. Classification (GTDB taxonomy): domain Bacteria; phylum Actinomycetota; class Actinomycetes; order Propionibacteriales; family Nocardioidaceae; genus JACDHG01. The sequence goes on along the minus strand of JACCVZ010000257.1, from coordinate 2,781 downwards.
AGATCAAGAACGGCGAGCTGCGAGGTCAGGTCCGCGACGCGGCGTACCAGGGCACGACGACCGAGTTCTGGGGTGCGATGGACGCAGTGGGTGGCGAGGAGACGTGGATGCTGAACGGAGCCTTCAACTGCGGCAAGGCCCAGCCCGGCCAGGTCGCCGCCGTGAGCCATGGCTGCCCGTCGGCCCTCTTCCGCGACATCTCGATCCTCAACACCACGGCTGAGGGGGGCCGCTGAGATGACCACTCCCCAGCACCTCGTCGAGCACGCCCTGGAGATCTCCACCGCGGATCATTGTGTGGTGATCGTGCGTGAGTCGTCCACGGCGAACCTCCGGTGGGCCAACAACACGCTCACCACCAATGGGCTGATGTCCGCGAGCAGTGTCACCGTGGTGTCGCTCGTCGACGGCTCCGCCGGTAGCGCGGTCGGCGTGTTGACGCGGTCGGCGACCACCGCGGGCCAGGTGGAGGCGCTGGTGGCCGAGGCAGACGAGGTGGCTCGGGCTGCCGGTCCCGCCGAGGACGCCGCACCCCTTGTCGAGGGCAGCGAGTCGGCCGACTGGGGGTCGCTTCCCGGTCGCACCAGCCTGGAAGTGTTGCAGAGGTTCGGTTCCTCTCTCGGCCAGGCGTTCGACCGTTCGCGCTCTGGCGGCCGGCTGCTCTTCGGGTATGTCGAGCACGACGTGACCACGACCTATCTCGGCGCCTCCACCGGCCTGCGGTTACGCCACGAGCAGCCGACGGGCCACGTAGGCGTCACCGGCAAACCCACCGATTGGTCGGCGTCTGCCTGGGTGGGTCAGGCCGTCGAGCAGTTGTCGGACATCGACGTCGACGGCCTCGACACAGAGCTCGTCCGCCGCCTGCGTTGGGCCGAGCGGACGGTGGACCTGCCTGCCGGCCGTTACGAGACGCTGCTTCCTCCTACCGCAGTCGCCGACCTTGCCATCTACGCCTACTGGGTGGGCAGCGGTCGTGACGCACACGACGGTCAGACCGTCTATAGCGACCCCAGCGGCGGCACCAAGGTGGGCCAGCAGATCGCCCGCTCCGGCGTACGCCTCAGCTCCGACCCGGCCGCACCGGGTCTGGCGGCGCTGCCGTTCGCCCTTGCCACCGCTTCCAGCTCGGCCGAGAGCGTCTTCGACAACGGTCTGCCGCTGGGCGCCACCGACTGGATCCGCGACGGCAAGCTCAACGCGCTGCTCACCAGCCGGCACGCGGGTCGGCTGACGAACCTGTCGACCACACCGGCGATCGACAACCTGAGCCTGTCCGTCGACGGCGGCGCCGGCAGCGTCGACGACCTCATCGCGTCGTCAGAGCAGACGTTGCTGCTGACCTGCCTGTGGTACTTCCGCGAGGTCGACCCGCAGACACTCCTCCTCACCGGGATCACCCGCGACGGTGTCTACCTCGTCGAGGGGGGCGAGGTCGTCGGGGCGGTCAACAACTTCCGCTTCAACGAGAGCCCGATCGACCTGCTGAACCGCTTCACCGAGGCCGGACAGACGCAGCGGTCGTTCTCGCGCGAGTGGGGGGACTACTTCCCCCGGACCGCGACACCCACCCTGCGCATCCCCGACTTCAACATGTCCAGCGTCAGCCAGGCATCCTGAGCGAGCCGCAGTCCTTCCCCTCCGGTCCCCGGTCCCGCACAGCACCTTCCGTCGACCCTCCCCCGCGAGTTGCGGCCAAGGTGCAGCGCGGCGCCGATAGAGACCTGCAGTCCTCGCAGTTGCCGGTCGGGACAACAGCCCGCAAACTTGGGCAGTTGAAGTCTGCAGGCTCAGAGCGGTTCGGGGGGGCCGCCGGGGATCGGCGCTCGGGAGTCGTACGGAATGCGGGTGAAGATGAACGTCACCACCTCGAGGTGCGAGACGGCACCGTCGTCGCGGCGCACGACGCGCAGCTCCTCACCAGCAAAGTAACCGGTCAGGCCGCGATACCGGTCGTCGTCCACCTGGACGAAGCCACGGTCCAGCCCCTCAATGGTCAGCGTGAACCCGTCACCCGTCCCCGCGACCATCATCGCGACGTTGCCCCAGTACCACTCACCGGCGAGCTGGAAGCCGCCTGGCTCCGACGGTGCGGAAAGATTCCCGGCGGCCGCCTCCCGGTACGCCGGCTCGGCCGCGTCGATGAGAGCGGCGACGAGCGTCTCGACCTCGAGGCCCGTTGTCGTGTTGGCCAGGACGACGCCTCCTACCCGTGAGGTCGCATCGACGAACAATGCCGCGACGAAGCCAGGCATCGACCCGGTGTGGCCGAGCAGGGTGGAGGCGGGGCGCCAACGCAGCCTGAAACCGAGTCCGTAGGCCCCGCGGTGCTGCGTCAGTGGGTCAGCGGCACGAGCGACCCGCATCTGCGCGAGCGTCGACGACGACAGCACTGCCTCATCGCCCACGGCCAGGAAGTCCGCCCACCGCGCCAGGTCGTCGACCGTGCTCCACAGCTGACCGGCGGGCGCCATCGCCGCCGCATCGTGGGCGGGCTCACGCATCAGCCGCCCGTCGCGGGGGTCGCGAGACGTCCCGACGGCGGCATCAGGGCCGGGAAGGTATGTCGTCTCGGTCAACCCCAGCGGTCGAGCCAGCGACGACTCGACCACGTCCCACCAGGTGCCGCCCTCGAGCCGGGCGACCAGCTCGCCGAGCAGGCCGTAACCCAGGTTGGAGTAGTGGTGCCGCTCCCCTGCCGCGAAGACGTCGAACGATGTCGCATTGGCTCGGGCGAGATAGCCCCAGTCGCGACCAGGGGTGCGCTCCCACCATGGCCCG
>JACCVZ010000254.1 GCA_013697905.1 Nocardioidaceae bacterium | reverse complement strand
CTGAACTTTGCTGGCCGCGGATCGGGTCAGGAGTTTCGGTAGTCACCAACCCGCCCGGCACACGTTATCGACATCTGCCTGCCGCCACCCAGCTCGAAGGTCTTCGGAAAGTGGTGCGATCTTCTCGCGTTCTCGTTGGAGGAGTCGTGCAGTGATCGGCCGTTTTCCAGGCATGGTTGTCGCGATGTCTCGCTCGTTCCCCGGCGGGACTTGTACGCACGGGTCGAGTCGCTCGCTCTCAGCCCGCCTGACGATGTCGCGAAGGACCGTCGTCGTTTACGTCGGGACTAGCCGTTCCTCCTCTGCCCCCGACCCTCCAAGGGCGAGGGGCCCTGACGCCGATCATCGCTAGAAGCTGATCGCAGCCTCGGTTGCATGCTCGGCATGCCGACGCGGGTCAGGAGAGGTGGTCGGCGACTCGCAAGGCGTTGGCAACGAACGTGAGCGTCGGATTGGCGCCCGTGGCCGTAGGGAGGTTGTTGACTTCGTAGGCGCGGCACCACCCGGTCGAGCGCAGAGGTCTCGGGGTCCTCGCCCACTCGCGCAGTGCCGTGCTTGTGCGAGCAGTTGCCGGTCACCCGGTTGGCATACACCTTGTCGGCGTTGTGAGTTCGGCCGCGTCCACATGTCGGCCGCGCGGTCGACGAGATAGCGCCCCTACGTGATGTCGTTCTCTTGGGATTACAGAGTAATCCGTGCTACCGGGAGCCCCCAGGCGTCGGTGACTGCGCCATCAAGGTCGACCCGGTCGTCGTGCTGCGGCATGGCGTGCATCACCATCGCCACCGCCATTGACTGGTTGAAGTGATGGCGGTCGATCTGCTTGAACCGACGGTTGAAGGCGTCCGCGAGCGGGACGCCTACACGGCAAGATCGCCGTCGTCTTGGACGTTGCTCATGGCAGTGCGCGACGCCAGGGAGGCCCTAAACCCGGCTGGTGCCGGGGGCCGTCGAGCCGAGAGGTCATCCGGCGGGATTGAGTGCCACCAACTGGCCGATGCTGGCGCCCGACGTCGTCGAGGTTGCCACCTTGGGCCCGGTCGCGCCGACCCCCGGGATGAGGTCGGCAGCTTCGGCCGTCAACGGATAGCGCACTGTGGCGGCGGAGCGAATTTCGGTGCGCTCCACCATGTCGGCCGGCGGGGCGAGGGCGGTGCCCTTGTTGACGCCGAAGAGGCCGACGACGACGACAGGTCCGATGGTCGTGACGGACGGGGCCGTCACGGACTTCGAGCCTGCATTGGCCTGGCCACTCGAGGCCATCACCGGCGCCGATGTGGATACCCCGGAGTAGGCGAGTATCGATCCGACGGCGGCTGGCTTCGTGCTGAACCGCCACGTGTACGAGCCGGGTTCCGGCGTGGCAGTGACGCCGTGGTAATAGGTCGCCTTTCGGATTACCGTCCCGTTGTTGTCCTGGCGGATCAGAGTCCATCCTGCGGGGGGTGTGACGGTCGGCTGCCCCCGGAAGTCAACGGAGCCGATCAGCACGTCTCCCACCTCGACGCTTGGGACCCCGATGGTGAGGGTCGCCGCAGCGTTGTTGGCTGCGGTCGTGGAGCTGCGGAAGGCAATTCCGGAACCAACAGGATCACTCGGCACTGTGGCCGAGACGACGGCAGAGCCCGCTGAGGTGTTCCCGTTGGCGTCGAAGGCCTCCACGGTGTATTGATACGTCGATCCGGAAGTGACCGTGGTGTCCGAGTACGTCGTCCCCGTGACCGTCGCCGTCGCACCGTCGTCACGGCGCACGGTGTAGCCGGTGACGCCGGTGTCGTCCGTGGACCCGGTCCAACTCAGGTCGACTCGGCCAGCCTGAGCAATAGCCGTCACATCGCTCGGGACTGTCGGTGGCGTGCTGTCCGGTGGCGGGACGTCCCCTCCCGCAAGAGCCATCTCGGCGTGTGCGTAACGCTTGCGCCCCTCTTCGACCGCGAGCACGACCAGGCCGGTTTTCGCGGTAACCGGGTCCTTGCTTCCCGACGCGTTGTTGACCAGGTAGGCGGTGTCGACGAATTTGTCTCCGCGTCCCGGTCCGAAGTTGGGATTGGCCAGTGAGGTTCTCTTGTAGTAGATGTCGCCGCCGGCGCCGGGCGCCGTCGCGAAGAAGTAGAGATCGCCATTGGTCTGGTCGATCATGATGATCGGCCGGGTGTGGTCGTCGGCGACCGTACCGGCCACGACGAACTCCCAGCTGCCGGTGCCGTCCGCCTGTGGAGTCCGCACAAGCACGCCCACCAGCGGAGCGTCCGGTCCCAACAGGTCGTTCGATGTCTTCACCGCGGCAAAGACCCGACCTTGAGCATCACCAGCGACCTGCTTGAGGTTGATGTGGTCGTCGGCCCAGGTCGCCCCAGGCAGCACAGTCTCGACCGCCCATTCGTTCAGGGGGTCACCGTCGTGGTGGATGGCGAAGCGGAAAGCCTGTGACTGCTGGTCAGACCACAGCACGCCGATGTTGCCCTGGAACGCGATAAGCCCGGAGATGTCGTCGCTCGAGATGACGACATCGGGAACGTTCGGCGCGAATCCCGCCGACCACGTTTCCCCTCCGGGGGCGGAGACCGCCACCCAAAGCCGGGACGCCCTGGTGTAGGTCACCCATAGCTGGCCGGTCGAGTCCTGGTCGATGGTCGCCGACTCCGACCCGCCGCCGGTGTCCACCGCCACCGGGAATCCGGCATCGACGGCCCACAAGCCGGTCGCGACGGAGTAGGAGAATCGGGCGACCTGCAAGGACGTGTCCTTGCTTCGCGAGGCCACGTACAGTTTGCCGTCTGCCGCGCTCCACAGAGCGTCACCGGTGCTGTTCAACCGGGTATCGACGACGGTGCCGGTGTCTCGCCACGTGTGGTCAGGCATCAGCTGATGGATGCGAACGCTGGTGGAGGCGCCGGTGACCATTAGGGCCCACCACGACCCATCGGTGTACCACAGCTTGCTCTGTGGCTTGCTCTCGCTCGGCCGGGTGACGACCGAGGGGTAGGAAGGTCCCTCATAAGTGACCGGAACACCGACCGGTGCCGGACCGGCTGCGTCGGCCGCCGGCACGCCAGGAGCAACAGCCAAAGCGATCGCCACGACCAAGGTGGCCAACCGACGAGCCGGCGCCTGCGCAAGGTACATGAATTGCGCCGCCTCGGTTCGGGGTCCGCGCTTGATCAAAACCGAAAGGATCGCGACCAGCGGACCGCATTCGCCACCCTAACCCGTTTCCTACGGTTTGACTATCCGTGGGCTGGTTGAGGAACCACCGACGATCTCGCCCCTTACGAGCGATCCGGCGCAGCCTGGGACGCGCTTCGGCGGCCGTTATCCGGCGGCCGGTCCGGTGCTGCTTTCTGTTGGGCGGACGGGCATGAGCACCGTCACCGTCATCTCATCTCCATGTTCGCACTCGACCGCTTGGGTGGTTCCGAATCGCTGATGGCTTCCCCTAAAGCACAAACGGAGCTCCCCTCCGGCTGCCGTGATCAAGGCGAACACGAGGGCGAGGCCCAGTCCTGACCCTGGACGGTTCCGCGCCACCGGCGCCCGAACGAAACGTTCCGGGGCCGTGGCAAGCGTCGCGTCGTCCATGCCGGCGCCGACGTCGCTGACGAGGAGACGGGCGGTGCCGGCGAGGTGGTCGACTGTCACGGTCACCGGAGGCAACCCGTGGACGGCCGCGTTGTCGAGCAGGTTGCCCACCAGTTGCTCCAAGCTGAGGCGCTGCATCGCCACAGGTGCGGGGCCCGTCGTGATCGCCCGCAGCGACCCAGCCGGACGGTACGGACTGCCGGAGGGAGCCAGGGTTCGGCGCCGCTCGACCTCCGCACGGGCGACCGCTGCCAGGTCGACCGGCTCGTGGATAGTCGCCTGACGGTGAGTCCCCAAGTCGAGCAGCTGGTCCGCGAGGCGCGACAGCCGGCCGATGTCCGTCTCGATCTCCGCAAGCACCGCTTCGTGCTCCGCGACGGTGCGTTGTCGCCGTCGCGCCAGCTGCACCCGCGTCCCGATCAGCGTGAGGGGGCTGCGAAGTTCGTGGCTGGCGTCGTTGACGAACCGACGCTCATGCTCAAACGCCGCTTCCAGCGCTTCGAGCATGTCGTTCAGTGTGTGACCGAGTCGGGTGATCTCGTCATCCCTGCCCGGCGGGACGTCCAGGCGCACCCCGGCCGCTCCGCCGGCAACGTCTGCGGCCTGACGGCGATATCGCTCGACTGGCCGTAACGACGCCTTGGCCAGCCGTTCCCCGACAACCGCCGTCACGACCAGCGTCGCCAACCCAGCCAGCAGAAGCTGCGCCAACAGCTCCCGCAGCGCCTCGTCGCGCTGGCCGCGCTGGACAGCGACGACGAGCACCGCGGCAGGACCGCCACCGCTGGAATTCACGGCAGTGACGTACACCCGCAGGGTTCGGCGGCTACCGGGCAGGAGTGTCCCGAGGTCACGACGTACAGGTCCGTCTGATGCGGCGCGCACCACGCCGGCGTCAACAATGGGGCTGGCCGACTCCGACGGGCTGTGCGCCAGGACGTGCCCCTGAGCATCGAGCACCTGGTAGCGCTCACCACTCAGCAACGCCGACTCGTCTGCAAGCTGTCCCGAGGGCATCACCTGGCCTGCGAGGCGCGTACTCGTGTCCATGAGCTCACTGTTCAGGGCGTGATCAAGTGCGTACGCGACCCGCCAGTACACGAAAGCGCCGGCCGCGGTCAGGACCAGAGACATAGCGGCGGCGAAGCCCGCGACCAACCGGACGCGCAATGACAGCCCGCCCAGACGCCCTGGGACTTTGACGTTCAACGCTCGGCGTCGACGCGGTAGCCGACGTTGCGGACTGTGGTGATGGTGTTGGCGCCGAAGGGCCGGTCGATCTTGGCCCGGAGCGCAGCGACGTGGACGTCGATGACATTGCTGCGGATGTCGGCCTCCCCGTCCCAGACCTCGTCCAGGATCCGGTATCTGCTCACCACTTGACCGGCACGCTCGACGAGCAGGTGCAAGATGTCGAACTCGCGCGCGGACACAGCGATCTCAGTGCCATCACGCGTCACCCGTCTAGACAACGGATCCACCACCAGCCCGCCGACCTGTAAGGCAGGCGCGTCGTCCTCGAATGACGAGCGACGGTGCAGTGCTCGGAGCCGGGCAAGGAGCTCGTCTAGATCGAACGGCTTGCTCAGGTAGTCGTCAGCGCCGGCGTCCAGGCCCGCAACTCTCTCCTGGACCCCATTCCGGGCCGTCAACATGAGCACAGGAGTACGACTTCCCATGCTTCGAAGCCTTCGGCATACCGTCACCCCGTCGACGCCAGGCAACATCCAATCCAACAAGATGACGTCGAAATCGCCGCGCCCACCGCCAGGTGCCGCTGCCGCCAGCGCTTCCAGGCCGTCGTGACAGAGCTCCGCCTCCCACCCAGCTTCAGTGGCGGACTGGTGCAGCAGCGCGGCCAGACGTTCGTCGTCCTCCGCAATCAGGACGCGCATGTTCTCCTCGAATCCGATCACTTCGTCACTCGAGCGTAATGACCCGAGGTGAAGAAGGCGTGAAGACAGCGCAGTCACCTTCACCGGTTCTTCATGTCGCCTTCGTACCGTGAAAGAACTGTCACCTCGATGGCACCTGGACATCTCGACAGGACCCGCGTGTCGCCAGGTTGAAGCAAGGACACCAGCATGAGTGGAATCGTCAGTCATCTCCTTCACGTGCCCCCGCCGTTGGCGTTGGTCCTGATTGCCGCGCTCGTGTTCGCAGAGGCCGCCATCTTCGTAGGGTTCATTCTGCCCGGCGAGACCGCAGTGCTCCTGGGGGGCGTGCTCGCCTCGGCGGGAGTCCTCCCGTTGCCACTCTTGCTCGTGGTCGTCGTCTCTGCCGCCGTCGTAGGTGACTCAGTCGGATATGAGGTCGGCCGTCGCTTCGGTCCACGGTTGCTCACCTGGCGTCCCCTCCTTCGCCACCAGACACGTATCGACTCTGCCCGCGAGATGTTGCGCGAGCGTGGCGGGTGGGCCATCTTGCTGAGCCGGTTCACCGCGTTCCTCCGGGCCGTCATGCCAGGGCTGGCCGGCGTCAGCCGGATGCGCTACCGGCGCTTCCTTGCGTTCAACGCGACTGGGGGCCTCGTGTGGGGGGTGGGTGTCTGTCTCCTCGGCTACTTCGCCGGCCAGTCTTACGAGAAGGTGGCCACTCTCCTGAGTCGTTCCAGCGCCGGAATCATCGCCGTCGTCCTCCTCCTTGCCTTCGTCGGTTGGCGCATGCGCCGGCGGCGTCTCCGCGGTGCAGAAGAAGCCGTGAGCGACCTTCGCTCAGACCACCGGGAGAACCGGGGAGATCGGCGCGTCAGGTTGACCGCATCGGCCGAGGTCTCAGCCGGGGGCGGGGAGCGCGGGGAGCGCCATGAGCTTCCTTCGTGATCTCGACGACACCCTCTTCCTTGCCATCAACTCGCTAGCCCGACATACCGGCTGGCTGCATGCTCCGCTGGTGGCTTATGCCGCTTACGGCGCTGAATTGTTCGGGCTGCTGCTGCTCGTCGGGTTGGTGCATGCCCGCTCACGCGACACCACGACGCTGGCTGCGGCAGGTTGGGCAGGCTTGGCAACCTTGATCGCGATCGCCGTCAACCAGCCGGTCGCGGCC
>JACCVZ010000230.1 GCA_013697905.1 Nocardioidaceae bacterium | reverse complement strand
CTACTCCGACGTGCTCGGACCAGTCGACGTCGGCGGCGGCGAGCCCACCGCCCGCATCGTCCTACGCACCCCCCGGGAGCGTGGAGCCGCGTTGTCCCGGGCGCTGCAGCAGCTCCAGGTAATGCGGAGCAGCCGCAAGCTTGCGCACGTGCGGGTCCAGATCGACCCGGCGGACCTGGTCTGAGGTGCGGCCCTGCGTGTCAGCCGCCGACGGCCTCAGCCGCTGACATGCCGGTCACCAGTGTCGTGTCTCGACACTAGACTCGCCCGCATGAGCGTTCGCGACATCCGGCTTTTCGGCGACCCTATTCTGCGCAGCTCCGCAGCCCCGGTGGTCGACTTCGACCGGCAGATCCGCGCGCTCGTGCAGGATCTCACCGACACGATGCTCGCGGCCCCCGGCGCAGGCCTGGCCGCACCGCAGATCGGGGTCGGGTTGCGGGTGTTCACCTACCATGTCGACGGTGTGGTGGGTCACCTGGTCAACCCCGAGCTCACGCTTAGTGCCGAGACCCAGCACGGCGAGGAAGGCTGCCTGTCGATTCCCGGCCTGACGTTCGACTGCACCCGGGCCGACCGGGTGGTCGCGGCTGGCTTCGACATGCACGGCGAACCGGTCGTCGTCGAGGGCGCCGAGACGCTGGCACGCTGCATTCAGCACGAGACCGACCACCTCGACGGCGTGCTGTTCCTCGACCGGCTCGACGCCGAGACCCGGAAGACGGCGATGCGGGCCATCCGCGAGGCCGAGTGGGACGGCGCGACGCCGTCGATCGTGAAGGACTCACCGCACCCGATGTTCGGGCAGGCGATGTGAGCGGTCCACCCCTGACGAGGCGGTGACCGCGACCGTGAGACTCGTCTTCGCCGGCACCCCCGACGTCGCCCTGCCTTCGCTGCTCGCGCTGCTCGCCAGCCGGCACGACGTCGTTGCGGTCGTCACCAGGCCGGACGCGCGTGCCGGTCGCGACCGGTTGCTGACGGCGTCGCCGGTCGCGACGCTCGCCGCAGAGCGCGGTCTCGAGGCGCTCAAGCCGGCCCGGGCCGGGGACGCGGACTTCTTGGCCCGTCTCGCCGAGCTGGCACCCGACTGCTGTCCCGTTGTGGCGTACGGCGGGCTGCTTCCGCAGCGTGCCCTCGACGTCCCGCCTGGTGGCTGGGTCAACCTGCACTTCTCTTTGCTGCCGGCCTGGCGTGGTGCGGCGCCTGTCCAGCGCTCACTGATGGCCGGCGACCAGGTCACCGGAGCGACGACGTTCCGGCTCGTGAAGGAGCTGGATGCGGGTCCGACGTACGGGCTGTTCACTGAGACGATCCGGCCCGACGACACCGCGGGCTCCCTGCTCGAGCGGCTGGCCGAGCATGGGGCCGGACTGCTGGCCGCCACCCTCGACGGCATCGAGGACGGCACCGTCGAGGAGCGCCCGCAGCCGGTCGAGGGGGTCTCGCACGCACCGAAGCTGCAGGTGCACGAGGCGGAGATCGACTGGAGTCGCACGGCGTACGCCGTGGACCGGCACGTCCGCGGCTGCACGCCCGCCCCCGGCGCCTGGACGACCCTCGACAGCGACCGGATCAAGGTTGCCCCGGTGTCGATGCGGGCCGAAATGGCGGAGCTCGGTCCGGGCGACGTCGCCGTAGGCAAGAGCGCCGTGCTCGTGGGCACCGCCACCCATGCCGTCGAGCTGACCCACGTCCAGCCCGCCGGCAAGCCACGGATGCGGGCGGTGGACTGGGCCCGCGGCCTGCGCCGGACGTCCGCCCGGTTGGGGTCGTGACCGCCGGTGAGACGCCGCGGCGCGCGCGTGCCCGCACGGCCGTCGACCTCGGCCGCCAGGTTGCTTACGACGCGTTGCGTCTGGTCGTCACCGACGACGCCTACCTCAACCTCGCACTGGTCCGGTTGCGCGCCGAGCGCGAGGTCACGGGGAGGGACGCCGCCTTTGCTACGGAGCTCGCCGCCGGAACGGCACGCATGCAAGGGCTCTACGACGACGTGCTCGGCCAGTGCGTGCGTGGGGGCCTCGAGCCGCTGCAGGCCGACGTGCTCGTCGCACTCCGGATGGGTGCGCACCAGCTGCTCAGCATGCGAGTGCCCGACCACGCCGCCGTCGGCACGACCGTCGAGCTCGTCCGGGCTGCCGTGGGCGAGCGCCCGGTGCGGCTGGCGAACGCCGTCCTGCGGGCGGTCGGCCGCCACGACCTCGAGGTGTGGGTCCGAATCTGTGCTCCCCAGCGGGAGCATGACCTGCTCGGTCACCTGGCCACTCGCTACTCTCATCCGAGGTGGATCGTCGAGGAGCTCGCCATCGCCGTCACCGACACCGCGGCGCTCGAGGCACTGCTGGCGGCTGACAACCAGCCGCCTGTCGTCACGTTGGCGGTGCGCCCCGGGTTGGCGAGCCGGGCGTCCCTGGTCGCAGAAGGCGTCGTGCCCGGCCGGTGGTCACCGTACGCCGCCACCATGCCCGGAGGTGGCGACCCGGCGGCTCTGGCGGCGGTACGCCGCGGAACTGTCGGGGTGCAGGACGAGGGGTCGCAGCTGGTCGCGCTCGTGCTGGCGAACGCCGTCGTCGAGGGTCGAGACATGCGCTGGCTCGACCTGTGTGCAGGCCCCGGCGGCAAGGCAGCCCTGCTCACCGGGCTGGCCCGCCACCGCGGTGCCACCCTCGTCGGGTCCGACCGACAGCCGCACCGAGCTCGCTTGGTGCGCTCCGCGCTGAGAGCGTACGGGCCGCTCGGCACCGTCGTGTGCGCCGACGCGATGCGTCCCGCCTGGCAGGAGGGCGCCTTCGATCGCGTCATCGCCGACGTGCCGTGCAGCGGTCTCGGTGCCCTGCGTCGGCGACCCGAGTCACGATGGCGGCGTACACCTCGCGACGTCGAGACGCTGGTGCCGCTGCAGCGGGCACTGCTCGGCTCCGCGCTCGATGCGGTCCGACCGGGGGGAGTGGTGGCCTACGTGACGTGCTCGCCGGTGCGCGCCGAGACCCGCGGTGTGGTCGAGGAGGTGCTGGCGCGGCGCTGCGATGCGCGCGAGGAGGATGCCCGGGTTCTGCTGCCCGATGTACCCGACCTCGGTGCCGGGCCACATCTTCAGCTGTGGCCGCACCTGCACGGGACCGACGCGATGTTCTGCGCTCTGCTACGCCGTACCGGCTGACTCTCCCACGTCGCCTGGGGCCGTGCCTGCCTCGTCGTGGTGCGGGGCGCGGCAGAGGCAAGCATGGCTAGACTCCTCGACCGATGAGCATCCAGATCTTCCCCAGCATCCTGTCCGCCGACTTCGCGAACCTGCAGGCGGCGGCCGAGTCGGTGGGCTCGGCCGATTGGTTGCACGTCGACGTGATGGACAACCACTTCGTGCCGAACCTGACGTTGGGGGTGCCAGTGGTCGAGTCGCTGGCCAAGGTGGCCGCGCAGCCGCTGGACTGCCACCTGATGATCGAGGACCCCGATCGCTGGGCGCCGGCGTACGTCGACGCGGGGGCGGCCAGTGTGACGTTCCACGTGGAGGCGTGTCAGGCGCCGGTGCGGCTCGCACGCGAGCTGCGAGCCATGGGCGCCAGGGCCGGGATGGCGTTGAAGCCGGCGACGCCGATCGAGCCGTACGAAGACCTGCTCGCCGACCTCGACATGGTGCTGCTGATGACCGTCGAGCCCGGATTCGGGGGGCAGCAGTTCTTGGACCTCTGTCTGCCGAAGATCGCGCGGGCACGAACGATGCTGGACCGTCGTGGTGGAGACATCTGGCTGCAGCTTGACGGGGGTGTGTCGGCTGAGACGATTGAGCGGTGCGCCGAGGCGGGTGCCGACACGTTCGTCGCCGGCTCGGCCGTGTTCGGTGCCAACGACCCGGACGCTGCCGTCGCGAAGCTCCGTGCCCTCGCCGAGAAGGCGAGCAGCGCAGGCGGCTGAGCCGTAGCAGGGAGCGCACCATCTGGACGTGGTGGAAGAGCACCGCGCGGAAGTGACATACTGGCGTCAACGAGTGCAACAAACGCTCGCGTGCTCCGGGGTCGGTGAAAGTCCGAGCCGGCGGTGACAGTCCGCGACCCGATCGCCTTGATGGCGGCCGGTTGAGCCGGTGGAATTCCGGCACCGACGGTGAAAGTCCGGATGGGAGGATGCACGCCGACGTGTGACGTCGTCGCTGATGCGGCACGGCCACCTCGGGGTCGCCGTACGGCGAACGCCCGAAGCCGTCCCGTCGCGGTCGCCGCCCGTCGAGACATGGCCCTGGAGTCGCGACTGACGCGGCACGGAAGGGCTCGAGATGGCGACCGAACGTGAACTGCTGGCGATGCGCCGCGCCATCGTGCTTGCCCAGACACCCGGAGTTCCGACCGGTCCCAACCCGCGCGTCGGTGCCGTCATCCTCGGTGCGGACGGCAACGTCGTCGGCTCTGGCTACCACCGCGGAGCCGGCTCCCCGCACGCCGAGGTCGACGCGCTCGTCGATGCCGGACATGCCGCCCGCGGAGCCACCGCGGTCGTCAGCCTCGAGCCCTGTGACCACCACGGCCGAACCGGCCCGTGCTCGCAGGAACTGGTCGCCGCCGGCGTACGACGAGTGGTGATCGCCCAGCCTGACCAGAACCCGGCAGCGGCCGGCGGTGCCGACACCCTGCGTGCCGCCGGGATCGACGTGGAGGTCGGAGTTCTGGGCGACGAGGCTGAGCGGGTCAACCACGCATGGTCTTTCGCGATGCGTCACCGGCGCCCGTTCGTGACCTGGAAGTTCGCGACCACTCTCGACGGCCGGTCCGCGGCGGCCGACGGCACCGCGAGGTGGATCACCGGACCGGCGGCACGTACCGACGTGCACCGGCTCCGAGCCCGCTGCGACGCCGTTCTCGTCGGCACCGGCACGATCGTCGCCGACAACCCTCGCCTCACCGTCCGCGACGGTGAGGATGCGCCGCTGCCACGCAACCAACAGCCGTTGCGTGTCGTGATGGGCACGCGCGACCTCGACCCCGGCTCGGCGGTCTTCGACGACACGGCAGAGACCCTGGTGGTCGGGACGCACGATCCGGCCGTCGTCTTGGGCGCGTTGTTCGATTCCGGTCGCCAGCACGTCTGGCTCGAGGGTGGGCCGACGCTCGCGACCGCGTTCCTCCGGTCCGGACTCGTCGACGAGATCGTCGCGTACGTCGCGCCGGCACTGCTCGGGGCCGGCGCACCGGTCGTGGGCGATCTCGGCATCGGGACCGTCGATGCGATCGAGAGGCTCGACCTGCTCGACGCCAGCCGCGTCGGGGACGACGTACGCCTGACCTTGCGCCGGGGGAGCGCTGATGTTTACCGGCCAGGTCCCGCCGCCCACCCACCAAACCGATGTCAACGACCTAAGGACCCCGCATGAGTGTCTTCCAGACCGTCTACGACGCACACCTGACGATCGCCGGCCACCAGATCACCTGGCGCGAGATCATCGGCAACGCGTTCGGCTTCGCCTCGGCCATCGGGGGGCTCAGGCGGCGGGTCTGGGCGTGGCCTGTCGGCATCGTCGGCAACGTGCTGCTGTTCACGGTCTTTATCGGCACCGCCGTCAACGGGCAGGCGGTCCCGCTGCTGGGGCAGGCGGGCCGGCAGATCTTCTTCATCGCCGTCAGCATCTACGGCTGGCAGCGCTGGCAACAGGCCAAACGCGAGCATGCCGGTCCGCAGGATGCGGCCGTGTCACCGCGCTGGGCCACCGGGCGTGAGCGAGCGGCGTACCTGCTCGCGGCGGTCATCGGGGTCGTGGCACTGTTCTTCGTCTTTCGCGAGATCGGCACGCTGTTCCCGGTGCCGACGTGGTACTTCCTCGCCGACTCGTGGATCTTCGTCGGCTCGATCCTTGCCACCTACGCGATGGCGCGCGGGTGGGTGGACTTCTGGCTGTGCTGGATCGCGGTCGACCTCGTTGGCGTGCCCGAGCTCATCTACTTCAAGCTCTACCCGTCAGCGACGCTGTATGGCGTCTACGGGGTGCTGGTGATCTATGGCTTCTTCGCCTGGCGACGAATCGCTCGCGAGGAACCGCTGGCCGACCCGCAGACGGAGATGGTGGGGGCGTGACGCCGACCCGGACGTGAGCGGAGCCTCAGCCGGCGCCTACGCCGTCGGCGCACGACACCGCCCCGTTAGGCTGGGCCGCGATGAAGACCTTCGACCAGCTGTTCACCGAGCTCACCGTCAAGGTGAGCACCCGCGTTGAAGGCTCCGGCACCGTGGCGGCGGTGGATGCCGGCGTCCACGCGATCGGCAAGAAGCTCCTCGAGGAGGCCGCCGAGTCGTGGATGGCCGCTGAGCACGAGTCCGACGAGCGGCTGGCCGAGGAGCTCAGCCAGCTGCTCTACCACGCGCAGGTGCTGATGCTCGTGCGTGGTCTGACGCTCGAAGACGTCTACGCCCACCTGTGACGAGGCCCCTATGCTGAAGATCGCGGTTCCCAACAAAGGCTCGCTGGCCGCCACCGCCAGCGACCTGCTGCGCGAGGCCGGCTACCGGCAGCGCCGTGACGACAAGGACCTCGTCGTCGTAGATGCCGCCAACGGAGTCGAGTTCTTCTTCCTCCGCCCACGCGACATCGCCGTGTACGTCGGGGGCGGCACGTTGGACATCGGGTTGACCGGACGCGACCTCGTGCTCGACTCGCGGGCGGCCGTGCACGAGCGCCAGCAGCTCGGATTCGGTCGCTCGCGCCTCTTCTTCGGAGCGCCGCTGGGGTCGGGTCTCACGGTCGGCGACTTGGCGGGTCGGCGAATCGCCACGTCGTACGCCGGTGTGCTGGAGGACTACCTCAAGGAGCGGGCGGTCACGGCGCACGTGATCCGGCTCGACGGGGCAGTCGAGACGGCGGTCCGGCTCGGAGTCGCCGATGTGATCGCCGACGTCGTAGAGACGGGGTCAACGATGCAACAGGCCGGGCTGGAGACGTTCGGTGACGCGATTCTCAGCTCCGAGGCCGTCCTCATCACCCGCGCTGGCGTTGCGGACCCGGAAGGGTACGACGTCTTCTCCCGACGGGTCCGTGGTGTGCTCGTCGCCCGCAGCTACGTGATGATGGACTACGACATCGAGACGCGCAACGTCGAGGCAGCGTGCGCGATCACGCCGGGGATCGAGTCGCCCACGGTGTCACCGCTGCAGCGCGACGGTTGGGTGGCGGTGCGGTCGATGGTTCCGCGCACCCATGCCCATGGGGTGATGGACCAGCTGTACGACCTTGGCGCCCGAGGAATCCTGGTGACCGACATCCATGCCTGCCGGCTCTGACGGCACCGCCGCTCCGACAAAGCTGCCGCGCACCTGGCGCCCGCTAGGAGCGCGGGTGGTCGCGGCCGCCGCCGCCGTCGCACTGGTCGGCACGATGGTGTTCTTGTGGCTGATGTTGCCTCAGTCGGTGCAGGACCGGTTCTCCACACTCCAGCGGGCCACAGTGATCGCCTTCTTGGCAGCGATGGTCGCGGTGCTGCACGCGCTGTTTCGCACCTTGGCCCGCGCGGAGGCGCCTGGTCTGACGATCGTCAACGGCTACAAGACCCGGCGGTTCGAGTGGGCGGAGATTGTCTCGGTGTCGTTCAACCCGAACCGGCCATGGGCGCTGCTCGACCTGGCCGACGGCGACACTGTGGTGGTGATGGCGATCCAGAACGCGGACGGTGCGCGGGCGTCACGGTCGGCGCGGGAGCTCGCTGGGGTCATCGCTGAGCAGTCCCGCACTGACCGCGACCGGTGAAGCCCGCCGGGGCGCGGCGCCGCTCGCCACTCACCGCCAAGCGGTCATCGGGGGGACGGCTTCGGCCATGGCCACCACGGCGGCCTCGAAGCATTCCATCGGCGGCGACACGAGGCCGGCGCCCACCTGACCCACGCCGGCGAGCCGTCCGGCCATCCCGGTGTTGATCTGCGGCAGCTGGCCGGTGCGCACCACTGCCGTGACGTCGATGCCGGTCGGCGTACCGCGGAAGTCCATGATCGGCAGCGCCCAGCGCTGGTTGTCGCCGACGCACAGGTCGTACATCCGACGCGTGGTGGCGATCGCGTCGGAGACGCTGCCGCCCACGAGGCGCACGATGGCAGGCGCCGTGGCCATGGCGAAGCCGCCGATGCCCGCGGTCTCGGTGATGGCGGAGTCGCCGATGTCGGGGTTGGCGTCGTCGGGACCGAAGTTGGCGAGGTAGAGCCCGTCGGCAACCTGGGCGGGACCGGTGAACCAGCGATCACCCAGGCCTGACACCTGGATGCCGAAGTCGGTGCCGTTGCGTGCCATCGTGGTGACGACCGTCGACCCGGATACGCCGTTGCCGGCGACCGTCATCAGCTTGCACGCCGGCATCACCACATTCAGGAAGAAGTGGTCGTTGCCCGAGACGAACTCGACCACGGCCGTAACGTCCGTGGTGGGTAGCCCGGAAGTGATCAGCGCCGGGAGCCATTCCTTGAGCAGCATCAAGGTGCCGGCCCGGTTGCGGTTGTGGCCCTCGTCGCCCATCTGGATCATCTGCGCGACGATCGCGAGAATGTCGATCGGCCCCGTCGCCCGGCTCGCGGTCTGCAGGGCTGGGCCCAGCACCTCGCCCATCCAGCGGAGCCGGTCGATCACGTCGGGGGAGTAGGCGCCGTAGCGGAGCACCTTGCCGAGGCCTTCGTTGAGCGAGCACCAGGAGCGCTGGTCGTGCACGTCGTCGTGGAGCTCGAACATCCACATCGACGCCGACACGACCCCGGCCATCGGGCCGACCGCGCCGCGATGGTGGGCGGGCTCGAACGAGAAGTCGCCAGCCGCCAACCGCGCCTCGGCCTGCTCGGGACTGTCGGCGAGCCCCTCGTAGACGACGGCACCGACGAGGGCGCCGCGCAACGGCCCCGACATCCGTTCCCAGCCGATCGGCGGTCCGGCATGCAGGAAATGCCCGGCATCGAGGTCGAGGGCCTCCCGGGCCGGTCGCACGTCGACGAGCGACGCGCCCGCAGACGTCATCGCGGCGAGGGCTCGCGCGTTGGCCGCCACGCGTCGCGGGTCGAGCATCACCGACGTGAGAGGAGCTTCGATGCCTGCGACAGGGGGCAGCCACGCCACCTCGGTCGTGGCGACGCCCTGCGCGCGCAATGTGTCGGCGAACATCTGGGCGCCCGCGGTGATCACCGTGAGGTCACCGGTCGAGACAGCGGTCACGGCGTGGGCTCCTGCCGCGTTGACTCACCCAAAATTGCCAGCGCTTCCCGGGTGGCGGCGGCGTTGGAGGCATGTACGATCGCGCCGGAGTCGGCCAGCATCTCTGCCTGTGCCTCCAAGTCCTGTGGGTCGTCCCGAGTTCCCACGATCGACACCACGACCGGCTTGTCGGAGCCGCGGATCGCCGCTGACAGGTCGGTGGCCGGGTCTTCGTGCGCGCCGTGTCCGAGCACGACGTCGAGCATGACCACGGCGCAGGTCGCGTCCGCGAGCTCGGCGCCCAGCCGTTCCAGCCGCAGCGTCGGGTCGATCATCGGGTGCGGGCGTCCCACCGTGAGCTGGTCGTCGCCGAAGTCGACGAACGTGTGACCCCGAGACGCCAGGTCCGCGTCGATCTGGGTCCCCCCGGGCAGCGGGATGTTCGAGGCGACCGGTCCCAGCTTCTCGGTCGCGATGAGCATGGCCTCGTCGCAGAGCGTGCCGCCGGTGAACAGCCCGCGCAGGTCGCCGTCGCGGGCGGCGGGCGCGTCACCACCCCACCGCCGCGGCTGTTGCCACGCGCCGCCGGCCGCCTCCACCACCTGCTGCGCGGTCGCGGTGATGTCGGGTCGTCCAGGGCCGAGGTAGCCGAGCACCGTCGGCGTACGCAGGCCGACGGCGTGGCGGGTGACCAGGTCGGCCACCTCGTCTGCCGGGGGCTTGGAGACGATGGCGATCGTGGTGACAGAGTCGTCGGCGTCCAGCCGGTCGAGCGCGGTGAGCGTCGAGCGGCCACGCACCTCCGCGGACAGGTCGCGGCCTCCGACCCCGAGGCAGTGCGTGACACCGATGCTCGCCCCGTCCAGCAGGGCCATCAGGTGCTGTGCGCCGGTGCCCGACGCGGCCACGATGCCGACCGGGCCGGGGCGCACGACGTTAGCGAAGCCGAGACCGACCCCGCCGACCACGGCGGTCCCGCAGTCAGGCCCCATCACCAGCAGCCCCGCCGCCGCCGCGAGCTCTTTGAGAGCGATCTCGTGCTCGACCGCCACGTTGTCGCTGAAGACCATCACGTCGAGACCGACCCCGAGGGCGTCGGCGGCGTCGATCGCTGCCACGGCGCCAGGCGTGCTGACCAGCGCCAGCTGCGCCTGGATCCGGCGTGCCGCCGCCTGGAT
>JACCVZ010000218.1 GCA_013697905.1 Nocardioidaceae bacterium | reverse complement strand
TCGACCCCCCGATCGCGGTCCGGATCGACCTCGGCCAGCAGGTCGGCGGCCCCAGCGCCGGACTGATCTTCTCCGTCGCCATCTACGACCTGCTGACGCCAGGTGAGCTCCTCGGCGGCCGGTACGTTGCCGGTACGGGCACCATCGACCAGAACGGAAAGGTTGGGCCGATCGGCGGCATCCAGCAGAAGATCGCCGGGGCCTACGACGACGGTGACGGCGCCACCGTCTTCCTTGTCCCGGCCGACAACTGTGACGAGGCCGGCATGTCTGACCTGGCTGACGACCTGCTGCTCGTGAAGGTCGCCACCTTGGGCGACGCCGTCAAGGCGCTCGAGGACATCGACGCGGACAAGACGGACGAGCTGACTCGGTGTGGGTCGTGAGGCGCCCGTGACCGACGAGCTTTCCGAGTTGTCGCTGGGGCTGCGGACGGCGGTCGTAGAGGTGGAACGGTACGCCAGCGAGGCCGGCTGGGACCAGCCCGGACGGCTGTTTGCGCTCGTCCCTTCCGCGGAGCTGGCGGCCGCCGAGCCCGAGCTCGCCGCCGAGCTGGGTGCCTCCGACGGCACCGCCACCGTCTTCACCCCCGTCGAGCAGGAACTCGACAGCCCCGGTCACTCGTTGGAGGAGTTGCTGGGTCGCATCACCTGGCCCGACGCCGTTGCCGGCACGTTGGCGGTTGTCGAACGGGTGGTGCTCCCGCCGGAGGTCGAGGACGACGTGCCAGACGGCGGCGAGGCGGCTGCGCTGTTCGCCGCCGAGCATCCGCAGCGCGAGGACGTCAGGGTCGCGGTCGGCGTACTCCGGTCGGGGGAGACGCACTGTGTTGTGCGCATGCGGTCCCACGACAACGACGACGCCTTGCTGCACGGAGCCGACATGGTCCCGAACCTCGTAGTTGCGTTGCGTGAGACGCTTGAAGAGGAGTAGCCACCAGGTACTGGTGGACAGGGGATGTGAAGGAGTCACGTGAGCGGCATCTTTGACAGCGACGCTGGACGGCCGCAGGCGCCGCCCCGCCGGATGCCGTCGCGTCGGCCGCGTGCTCTGCTCCCCACCTTGGGTGTCGTCGTCGCGCTCGTCATCTTGTTCTCGGTGTTCGTCGAGGTGTGGACGCAGCAGATGTGGTTCACGTCCCTCGGCTACGGGTCCGTGTTCAGCAAAGTCTTGGTCACCCGGACCGTGCTCTTCGTCATCTTCGGACTCCTTCTCGCAGCCGCGGCGGTCGGCAACGCCTACCTGGCGTTCCGGATGCGTCCGATCCTGCACAGCGACGGCTATCGCAACCCGACTGTCGAGCGCTACCAGGACACGATCGACCCGATCCGGCACTGGGTGTTGATCGGCCTCGGTGCGGTCATGTTCTTGTTCGGCGGCGCCAGCGCGTCTGGCCAGTGGCGCACCTACCTGATGTGGCGCAACGGCAGCGCGTTCGACCAGAACGACGTCTACTTCAAGAAGGACATCGGCTTCTTCGTCTTCGACTATCCGTGGTTCCGCTTCCTCGTCGGCTACGGGTTCACCGTGCTCGTGATCTCGTTGATCGTCGCCGGTGCGACCCACTACCTCTATGGCGGCATCCGGCTCGGCGCCTCCCGCGACCGGGTGGTTTCCGGGGCGCAGGTGCAGCTGTCGGTGCTGCTCGGCTTGTTCATGCTGGCCAAGGCCGTGGCCTACTGGCTCGACCGCTTCGGTCTAGCGATCTCCGACGGCAAGCTGTTCACCGGCATCTCCTACACCGACGCCAACGCAGTGCTGCCCGCCAAGAACATCCTTGCCGTGATCGCCGTCATCTGCGCGCTGCTGTTCTTCGGGAACGTGTTCCGGCCCGGCTGGATGCTGCCCGTGCTCGGCTTCGGCCTGTTGATCTTGTCGGCGATCCTCCTCGGCGGCATCTGGCCGGCGATCGTGCAGCGGTTCCAGGTGCTGCCGTCGGAGCCGGACAAGGAGTCGCGATACATCGCCATGAACATCGAGGCGACCCGGACGGCCTTCGACCTCAGCGACGTCAAGACCCTCGACTATCCCGGGGTGACCCAGGAGAGTCCGCGCGAGCTCCAGCGACAGGCGCAAGGGCTCCCCGGCGTCCGGCTCATCGACCCCAAGCTGGTGGCGCCGACGTTTACTCAGCTGCAGCAGCAGCGCGGCTTCTACGCGATGCCCGACGTGCTCGACGTCGACCGCTATCAGCTCGAGGACGGCCAGCCGCCCCAGGACGTCGTCATCGCCGCCCGTGAGCTGGACCTCAACGGTTTGCAAGATAGCCAGCGAAACTGGGCCAACGACCACACGGTCTACACCCATGGCTACGGCTTGGTGGCAGCGTACGGCGATCAGCGCAACACCGAGGGAGAGCCGGTTTTCGCCCAGCAGAACCTTCCGTCGACAGGTGAGCTGGGTGACTTCGAGCAACGGGTCTACTACGGCGAGATGGAGCCCGACTACTCGATCGTCGGGCAGCCCTCGGGATCCAAGCCGGTCGAGCTCAACATCCCCAGCGTGGGTGACTCCGCCGGCACCGACAGCTATTCGACGTATGGCGGTAAGGGGGGTGTGCCGATTGGGTCGACCTTCGGCCAGGCGTTGTACGCCACGAAGTTCTGGGACTCCTCGATCTTGCTGTCCGGACGGGTCAACTCCGAGTCCAGCATCATCTACGACCGCAACCCGCGCCAGATGGTAGAGAAGGTCGCGCCCTGGCTGACCGTCGACACCGATGCCTACCCTGCGGTCGTCGACGGCCGGATGGTGTGGATCATCGACGGGTTCACCACGACGGCCGACTTCCCAATGGGTCAGCAGATCAACCTGGAGGACGCGACCAGCGACTCGCTGACGGAGCGGCAGGCGTTGGCGAGCCAACAGTCCGCGGACATCAGCTATATGCGCAACTCCGTCAAGGCCACGGTCGATGCCTACGACGGCACCGTCAACTTGTACGCGTGGGACGAGCAGGACCCGATTCTGAAGGCCTGGCAAAGCGCCTTCCCCGGCGTGGTCCAGCCGAGGGCGAAGATCTCCGAGGACCTGAAAGCGCACCTGCGCTACCCCGAGGACCTCTTCAAGGTGCAACGTGAGCTGCTGTCGACGTACCACGTCACGAGTGCGTCGACGTTCTACAGCGGCTCCGAGCGTTGGAAGGTGCCGGAGGACCCCCAGGACGACGCGTTTGCGCAGCCGCCGTTCTTTCTGACCGTCAAACTCCCCGGCGCGGAGTCAGAGTTCTCGCTCACCAGTGTCTTCGTCCCACAGAGCCGGCAGAACCTGTCGAGCTTCGTCTCGGTCAACGCAGACGCGGCGAGCGACAACTACGGCCAGTTCACCGTGCTGGAGCTACCGAGCGGCAATGCTGTCGGTGGACCCGGTCAGGTGGCGAACGCGATGTCGAACGACCCGACGGTGTCGGCTGAGCTGCTGAAGTACAAGCAGAACGACACCAACCCGGAGATGGGCAATCTGCTGACGCTGCCGATCGGCGACGAGCTGCTCTACGTGCAGCCGGTCTACACGTCGCGAGGCAGCGGAACCGGCAGCTATCCGATCCTGCAATTCGTCGTGGTGACGGTTGGAGACGAGGTGGGGATCGGCACGTCGTTCGAGGACGCCTTCAGCAACGCACTCGGGTTGGGGACGAGCACCGGGAACCCGCTGAACCCTGGCGGCAGTGAACCGCCCAGCACTGACCCGCCCAACAACCCCGGCACCAACGAGTCACCGGAGCAGAAGCTGACCCGCTATCTCGACAATGCCAAGGCGGCGTTCGAAGAGGCACAGACCGCCCTGAACGAAGGGCGCCTCGGCGACTACCAGGACGCCAACGACCGGGGGCTGCAATGGCTCGACCAGGCCCTCAACCTGCGCGCCGACGCCGGGCTACCGGAAGGCAGTCCGACGCCGAGTACGGACAACCCGTCCGGCAGCACGGCCGGGCCCACCAGCTCTACCGAGGGTTCCCCGAGTCCCGCGGGCGGCTGAGGGGAGAACTCGCCCGCGGGCACACTGAGATGAGTCAACGAATCCGACCACGCGGGCATCCGAGTGAGTCAACGCGGCGATTTGGCCCCGGCTCGCGCCGACGGTAATGTTGGCGCGTCACCATGAGGCACCCGACGCGGGGTGGAGCAGTTCGGTAGCTCGCTGGGCTCATAACCCAGAGGTCGCAGGTTCAAATCCTGCCCCCGCTACCAAGAAACCGCAGGTCAGAGGCACTGTCACGGAAACCGTGACAGT